>JAQZBA010000221.1 GCA_029239365.1 Herbinix sp.
TAGGATGACTCCGTCCTCCAGCTTCTTAGTCTCAATCTCCTGCATATCAAAATCGCTTTCAACAATGACAAGTCGATATTCCTCATCGTCAATTATTACCGGCATCATAAGAGCTTTATTGATTCGATCTAAATATTTGATTACCGGATGTTCTACAGCAAGGGGAGTTACGTCAAATTCCATTAGTACATCATATCGTGCAAACTCTTTAAAATAGACACTTTGTGTATGCTCAGCCGAATTGAAAAAGCCAAAGGAAAAGGTGAGTAACGCACAGGAACCGCACATACCTAGAGTTACCGCCAAAAATCTTCCCTTATTCCGGAAGGTACTTTTCAGTGAATATCGCGTATGAAAGGAAAGTCTTCTCCAGATAAAGGTGATTCGTTCTAATAGTAGCTTTCTCCCTCCGGACGGCATCCTGACACGCAATAATTGTGCCGGAAGTGGCTTCAATACATGCCAGATACTAACAAGTGCTGATAGCATACAGATTGCTAAGGAAAGTAGGACCATTCCTGCCCATAGGAAAGGATATAAGATAAAGGAGAGCCCCGGTACTTCAAACATAGCAGAGAAAAATCCAATTATTGTGTCACACAATAACATAGCCACAAAGCATCCCAAGATCGCACTGACTAGTGCAATTATTCCGGCTTGAGCAACATAGATGAATATAATCTCGCTGCCTTCTACTCCCAGAGCCTTAAAGACACCGATCTGCCTCTGCTCCTTCGCGATGGTCCGCTTAAGCATAACATAGACAATCATCACAATCAGTAGTGCGAATATCAACGGAAAGATATAGGCAAATGTCCGTATCTGATTCAAATCATCTTGATATAGGTTGTAATTCAACTGGTCCGCTCGTAATACCGACCTTGTTGCACCAATCACATTTCCTATCTTATCGGCAGCCGCAGTCTCGATATTACCGGAAGCTACGATTTCATTTATAGATCCATCAAAATAATCCGCGCGTACGAAGACAACGCCAAATCGTTCGCCTTGTGCCATCATAGCACGATCATTCTGAACCAAATAGATATATTCAGGGGAGGCAACTATCCCTTTTACGATAAGCTCGTGTTCGTCTACAATCAAACGATCGCCAATCTCAATCTGCCTCGCAACAGCATGTTTCTTCAGGATTAGGCATTCTTCTGAAGTCTGAGGAAAGGTTCCCTCATAGAGATATGGATCATTGATGGAATTGGTTAAAGAGATCACTCTAAGAGTTACTTCTCCTTCCTTATAATCTTGGACGAATCTGCCCTGCGCTTGATCAATTCCTCCCTGGTCAAGGACTTTCTCCACATCGCTGTCCGCAAAGCTACCATAAAATGTAACCTCTGCATAATTCTGTGTTTTAAAAAGATGCTCCGCATTCTCTTCATAACTCCTATATATGGTGGTAAGCGTAATAAAAAATGCGACACCAACTATAACCAACAGCCCCATACCTAAGAGCTGCGACAGATGTCCTCGCATTTTTCTGAAAATTAATTTATAGATTGATCTATTCATCACCATTCCACCTCACTCGGAGCAAGAGGATTGCTGTTTTCCGTCACACTGATGATCTCTCCGCTTCGTAGACGAATTACCATATCAGCAATCTTTGCAATTTCTTGGCTGTGAGTAATAAAAAGAATAGAGGTACCTTGTTCTTTATGTATCTGTTTGAGCACCTCCAACACCATAATTCCTGTCTGGAAGTCTAAGGCTCCTGTCGGCTCGTCACATAACAGTACCTTCGGACGCTTAGCAATCGCCCTTGCGATCGATACCCGTTGCTGTTCTCCTCCTGATAATTCTGCCGGAAAATGAGTCATACGGTCAGAAAGCCCAACCAGTTCAAGTGCACGTACCGCTTCCTGTCGACTTAAGCCTACCATTTCAGTAGAGAATTCAACATTCTCAACTGCATTAAGATCAGGTAATAGATTATAGCTTTGAAATACAAATCCAATGGTTGATTTTCGAAACTTCGTCATTTGTCTTTTATGATAGGACGTAATGTCCTGATTCTCAAAAAGAATCGTTCCACTGGTCGGGCGATCCATGCAGCCAAGCATATTAAGGAGAGTAGACTTTCCTGATCCACTTGCCCCAAGTACTACAATGAATTTACCTGAAGGTATCGATAAATTGATTTCCTTCAAGGCCCTGACCTTAGAATCTTCTACCCCATACTCTTTTATTAGGCCTTTGATCGAATACAAATTCATATGTCACCTCCAAAAATATAGACAATAACACCATTAATCAAAGCATCTAGCGTCTCCTCCATACAATCTTGTTCCATCAGATTGACATAGGCTATTCCAAAATAGATCGCATGTAGATAATTATGAACCACCCCAGGCTTCACCTTCTGAGTATCAATATTAAACTGCTTCAAAAGCAGTTCATATTCTGTATGCTCCATCTCCATTAAAGCTTCCACTCTATCTTTTGAAATATTCTGTATACCACGAAGCAATTCTCCCAGTTCTTCATTAAACTTAAAAAAGAATAGCTGTACCGGTGATTGGAAACAAAATCTAATGAACTCTCTAACACGCTCCTTGAAAGGCATATCACTTGGCTTACTAAATGCCTCATCTGCCATCTGAAATAATTCCTTATGAAATAGCTCTATCAACTCGAAGAAAAAAACGTCCTTCGATTCAAAATGCTGATAGAAGGATCCTTTCGCCATATTAGCCGCCTTTGTTATGTCCTCAACACTTGTCTTGCGTATTCCATACGTAAGTAAGAGCTCTCTGCCTTTCGCTAACAGCTTTTCTTTCTGCTGTTTCTTATCCTGAATTGTCAGACTCTTTGGTGACATATGATACCCCCCTATTAATGACCATTATTTTATATTCGGTCATTATAGTCAATATAACATATTTGGTATATAATGTCAAATACAAATCAAAAAAGGACCGATTGCATCCCAACTACAAGAAGTTAGTTTACAATCGGTCCCAATTATTCTATCTCTGTACTTATACCTGCGAATATTCCATTCGCAGATTATGTTCTAACATGAGTTTATTCTCAAAGCCATTCAGCGCAAGCTCAAAGAACATCAATATTGCATCCACCACCTTGAAGCTAAGTTCGATGATGTAATGAATATCTCCCTTCACATTCTTCAGTGCTCTCAGATACTCTCTATGAGTCTTCTGAATAAAATGACTGATTTCTTCGATGGTATGTGATTTTTTAAGCTGCGTACGTACTCTTTGTGACGAATCACTTTGCACATATGCTCTTAATGAGTGCTTTAATTCCTTCTCATAATAACAATGCTCTGTGAAGGTCCCGGTAAATACGGTGTTATGGGGAAAGGTGCAGTAGTCCGACAGATAATGGGTGACTACACCCAAATGTCTTGCATAATAACTATTAATTCCTTTATTTATATCATAATCAACTGTAATCTTCTTAATCTCGTCCATTAAAATCTCGAATGTCTCTTCTATATTATGTCTTTTAGTTAGGAACGAAGGTGTTATGTCCGGTAGAATACTTCCAATGTAAAAAGCTTTCTTGTGCTCCTGCAGGTCCTGAACTTTCATGTTATTCATCAGGTATTTTGCAAGTGAGATATGGGATTTCTTCCTCAATTCATTTCCTCCTAGGGTGATACATATACAGCTAACTTCGCATGTGATGCAAGAATAAAACTCAAAACCACTCTGATTTTTATCATACATCAAACTAGTAATTTTCTCAATAGGAATCAAGTGATACTAAATAGCACATTTTAGTCCAAAGGACCTAACAACATATAAATCGAGTCTTCCCCCTAATATTCTCACTTATTTTCCTCTTGATACAACCCTTCTTTTCTAAAGAACATTGTCGTAGAATCGGGGATCCGCAGATATCAAGGACCGTATAGTACTCTTCTTTCTTTGTATATTTTTTGGGCTAATAGTGAATGGCTCTCCACAAAATTATCCTCAGTAAAAAATACAACATCACAAGAATGTTCTTCAGCAAAGCATCGTACCTCTCCGCGTACAGAATGCTTTAATGTATTCTTAGATACTACGTATAGATCGGAGTCGCTTAAGGCAGTAAATGTACCGCGAGCAAAACTTCCAAACACGCCGACTTCTACAATCTCTTTCACATTAGCTTGTATATAGTCTAAAACGGTCATAACATTATTATTTAGTTTTTCATAAATCTTTTGTCTGGCAGCACTTACTTCAACATTCATTTAAATGACTCCTTTCCTCTAATTAATAATCCGGTTTTAACTTCTGCATTCTATCCCACTATTTCCAATTGAACACTTATTATGTGTTATATTCTATCATAATTATAGCTTTACTGTAACTCTTTATCAATAGATTATTTCTTCTCCATTCTTATGTAATCGGAAAACAGAAAACGAATGATAAAAAAATGCACCTAGCTTTGAAAATATACCCAAAAACTTGACATTGTCCCTCTATTACTGTAATATGAGAAATTGTATAGGTACATTATTTATACGTATAATAATTTTAGGAGATGATATTTTGGACCTCGGTGACGCCACGCAACCGATTATATTGTTTATTTTATTTGTTCTGTCCGCCTTTTTCACTAGCTCGGAGGCTGCACTTAGCGGTGTTAACAAGCTACGCATCAGATCTCTGGAGGACGACCATATAAGAGGTGCTAAGACCGTTAGTAAATTAATTGAAGAACCACGAAAGATGTTGAGTGCCATCCTGATCTGCAAGAATGTAACAAAGCTTTCTGCTGCAGCTCTTGTCACCACTATGGCAATCCGGTACTGGGGTAACGAATGGGTAGGATTATCCATCGGTGTACTTATTCTTCTCTACCTTATCTTTGGCTCGATATTACCTAAGACGATATCGACGATTTATCCGGAGAAGGTTGCCTTTGCAATTGCAGGCCCAATTTACTTAATAACCAAGCTTTTAACACCCCTGGTATTTATTCTCAACAAGTTCTGTAATGGAATTATGAAGCTCTTTCATATTGATCTTGATGCAAAGACCTCAACTGTAACTGAGATCGAGCTTCGTAACATGTTGGACTTCAGCCATGAAGAAGGTGTAATTGAGAGCGAAGAACGCAGAATGATAACCAATGTAGTTGATTTTGGTGATGCATTAGCGAAGGATGTCATGGTACCACGTACTGACATGGCATTTGCCAATGTTGATTTAAACTATGATGAATTGGTACAAGCTTTTTCAGAAGAAAAATATACAAGAATGCCTGTCTATTCAGAAACCCGTGATAATGTAATCGGTATCGTGAATCTGAAGGATGTCTTCTTCTTTCATGAAGATAAGAAAGACTTCAATATTATCGACATCATAAGAGAACCATACTTTACGTATGAATATAAGAAGACCTCAGAATTGTTAATTGAGATGAGAAGAAACTCCATCTCTCTCGCAATCGTACTCGATGAATATGGAGCAACGGTCGGGCTGATTACCATCGAAGACTTACTTGAGGAGATTGTCGGCGATATCCGCGATGAGTATGACGACGATGAGGAAGACAGCATCAAGGTTCTGGCAGAGAATGAATATCTGGTAGACGGATTCACCAAGCTAGATGAGATTAATGAAGCACTAGGACTTGATCTTGAGTCTGATGATTATGACTCAATTGCAGGCCATATCATATATCTTCTGGATCACCTCCCTGATGAAGGTGAGACAGTTACGGATGACAATGTAGTATTCACGGTTGCCTCTGTTGATAAGAACCGAGTAGATAAGGTTCATATTCTTCTGCAGAGAGATGCGACTGAGACAAATCAGGATAAATAATAGAACTTTGCTAGGAACGTCTTAATGAATGACCAGGTTGGAGGATACTTCAACTTGAGGAACATCGTAAGACGTTCCTTTCTGATTCATGACCATCAACGTATAGCAGCCTATCTGATCGAACATAATGATATGTGAAATCCAAGGTTATTTAATAATGATATCTTCTACTATAGCAGATGTTATAGAGTCAATGTAAAGTTTTTTAAATCTCTATTTGGCTTGTGAATAATAAAGATTACGTAAATCTCTATTGACAAATCTCTATATATCGTATACAATCTAATTGTATAAAATATTTATTGATCGAAAGGACGGGCCACATGAGTTTATATGAATATATCGTAAAAGATTCTAAAGGAAATGATGTGTCTATGAGTAACTATAAAGGTAAGGTACTGTTAATCGTCAATACAGCTACCGGTTGTGGCTTTACACCGCAGTATGTTGGCTTACAATCATTATATGAGAAGTTAGGTGATAAGGGCTTCGAGGTTCTTGATTTCCCCTGCAACCAATTTGCCAACCAAGCTCCGGGTACGGAGGATGAGATTCAGAGCTTCTGCTTATCCAAATATGGTACTACCTTCCAGCTATTCTCCAAGATTAATGTGAATGGCAAGGATGCAGAACCTCTATTCAATTACTTGAAGAAACAAAAAGGTGGCGCCTTAGGTAGCAGCATCAAATGGAACTTTAC
>JAQZBA010000222.1 GCA_029239365.1 Herbinix sp.
ATGGATGCATCATGAAGCTGCTCCATATAATTATGCCAAATAGTTCCCGGATAAGTAGCACCCGACAGATCCCCCACTGACTTTGGCATATCATAGCCTACCCATACGCTGGTCGTAAAGTATGGCGTATAGCCTACAAACCAACCATCTTTTTTATCATTGGTTGTTCCCGTTTTACCGGCACTGATGGTATGAGAGAGCCCTAGACCTTCCCCTGTTCCATGCTTGATAACACCGGTCAAAGCCTCTGTCATTATCCTCGCAGCCTCCGTCTGATAGATCTGTCTGGTCTCCATCTCATCACCTACGATTTCATTTCCTTCGGAGTCCATGATTTTAATGATACAGGTTGGTACGCGGTAATAACCATCATTCTCGATCGTTGCAAAGGCTGCTGCCATCTCGATAGGACTTGCTCCTATCGTGAGTCCTCCAAGGGCTGCTGCCGAGACATAATCACTTGCACTGATTTTAGAGAAGTTCATATTCAACAGATAGGATAAGCCAATGCTCGGTGTCAATTCTTCGAACAGCTTCCAGGCAATGGTGTTCTTCGATAACTCGATTGCTCTCTGAAGCTTCATCTCACCAAGATAATTGCCTCCGGAATTCTTCGGTCCACCTTCGAATCTCTCATCGGTTACAATGCTTTCCGGAGTATACTCCCGTTCAAACATCGGCGTATATACGATTAATGGTTTAATTGCACTACCCGGCTGGCGAAAGCTCTGATAACCACGATTCAATGTATATCCCGTAGTCTTCTGCTCTCTTCCTCCAACAATTGCAGCTACCCTCCCACTATCATTATCGATGCAGACGGCTGCTCCCTGCATCTGGTAGATTCCCTCCTCATTAACCTTCGTGAAGCCGGATAATGCGTCATTGACCGCTTGCTGCAACAGATCCTGCTTCTTCAAATCAATGGAGGTATAGATACGGTATCCCCTGGCATAAAGCTCCTTCTGATACCGGTAATACATATCATAATATTCTTCTTCGTAAGCTACCTGATCTTCTTCACTGTCAAATTGATAACGCAGCGTGAAGCCGTTCGCTTTCATCAAAGCTCGGATCGCGCTGTAATAGGTGTATGTCTCTACATAATTCTTCTTATCCGATTTCTCCTGATTCAGTACAATCTTCTCATTTAAAGCCTCCGTGTACTCTGCCTCTGTAATTCTTCCCTCATCCAATAGCTGAACCAGAATACGATCCCGTCGTTCCATTGTATTATCCATATTCGTTAATGGATTATATATCGTTGGATTATTCGGTATAGCACAGAGGAAGATAATCTGGGACAAGCTCAGACCACTCACTCCCTCTGAGAAGTATCCTAAGGCTGCTGCCTGAATCCCATAACGACCATTGGCAAAGTAGATGCCATTCAGATAGAACTCCATGATCTCCTGCTTGGAATATATCTTCTCCAGTTCCTGTGCAGCAAAGATCTCTTCAATCTTACGTTCATAAGTAACCTTATGTGTTAGGAAGACATTACGAGCTACCTGTTGGGTGATCGTACTGGCACCTTGGGTAATCTCACCCTTATGCTTAATTAAAGCGATTGCCGCTCTGATATTCGCAAGATAGTCCACTCCATCATGTTCTAAGAACTTGCGATCCTCCGATACCACCATGGCATCGACAGCTATGCTCGGAATCTCCTCATATTCGATATAATAGACATCCTTCTCCGACTTTAAGGTAGAGATCAGATCACCTTCGATGTCATACACCAAGCTAGTCTGGGATGCCTTAAAGGTATCCTCTGTGGAAGTTCTCACCTTCGTCTTTGCCTCCGACTGAAGACTTAATATAGTCTTGCCATACTCCATATAGAAATAAAACATGACTACCACGATAGTAAGCAACAGGAAAAGGACCATAAGCTGAAGACCAATCTTTATTGACCTTATCCTACTCCTGTTTTTCTTATCTTTATTGTCTTGATTATGATGCTTCTTCTGCACTGTCCATCCTCCGCATATTATATCGTGGATATAGTGCATATCCACGATTTTTCACTCCGATCGCTTACTTGCAAGCAAGCTTGCCATATCCATGTTCGAATACTCTTCCTGTCCTACCTATGATTAGCATTCGTTCTTTCTATTGTAGAATGGGATGTACTTTCTTAATCTATACAAAGCTTCACAAGGTGATAAGGAATACCCCTCTCCTCCAGATACTTCTGTTCTCTCCTATGACAGGTAAACAGAATGATCTGCTTCCGTTTTGCCACCTCGGTTAAGGCTGCCTCTACTCTCGTATCATCATAGAGAGCAAAGCTATCGTCAAATAGTAGCGGCACCTCATCCTTGCCAAGTAATAAATCCGCAACTGCCAATCGTAGCGCAAAGTAGACTTGGTCGATTGTTCCCGCACTAAGACGTTCTAAAAGTACATAGTCACCCTGGAAGCCCACTTTGATATCCAGCTTCTCATCTACCTTAAGATCACTGTATTTGTTATTCGTAACTTCACTAATGACTTCGGATACTGCAAGATTAAGTTCTTGGCCAAAGCTGTCATGAATTTGAGCTGATAGCTCCTGTATCGAGGCTAGTGCCAGCTTAATTGCCTCCAACTCGGCAGCACTTTCAGTCTGCTGTTGTCTCAGCTTCTCATACTTCTTCTGGTTACTGATTAGCTCTTCTTCATTCCCCTCCAGGGTAGAAATCTCCCACCTCAGCTTCTCGATACCTAACCTGCAGGACTCAAGTCGCTCATACCAGCTCTTTTGTCTACCTGAGGTCTCCTGCTTTCTTAGACGAAGCTCCTCTGTAATTCGTTGCATTGTATCCTCCGTCAGCTCTTCAACCTTGATAAAATACTGAAGGTATTTCATAATCACGTCGTAGATAGAATCCTTATTATCTATTATATCGCTTCTACGGAGCTCCATATCCTTAAGCTGTTCTTTTGCATGTACTATGGTATAGGACCCACGAAGAAGCTCCTCCTGCATATTCGCAAGTGCCTCCAGGGTGTTCACTTGATGCTTCGTAAAAATATCCATGATTGCATTCTGAGCATTCGTCCTCTTCACTCCAAGCTGGTGCCTCGCATTCTTCAACGACTGTAGCACCTTCTTATTCTTCTGATTCAGAAGATAATATCCGCTGATACCAACCAATAGACTGGCTGCGGCCAGAAGTAGCCCTGTGAGCTGTAATCCGGTAAGGAACACTATGATTATACCGATCACCACCGCTGGGGGAATACTATACATTAGTGCTTTGCTACTTAATTTAGATGCCGCTTCCTGCTTCTGGTTAAGCCTCAGCTCTTGCTTTTCCATCTCATATAAGTCAGCACGCAAAGCTTCTGCAAGCTTTTTATCTTCCTTCAACCGGTCTGGAGACTGCAGCTGCCTCTCCCCCTCCGTTATCTTACTCTGTTGCTCCCCAATCTGCTGATCAAGCAGTAGGACTTGATGATTAAGCTCCTGATAGGTATGATACTTTTCCAGAATCGCAGGAAGCTGCTCCATACGGTGTGCTGCTTCATTCTCCGGACCTGGTGTCAGCTCCTCTTTCTGAGCTTGTATCTGCTTCTCTTGTTCCAACAGCTCCTGTAATTGTCCGATCAGTTCGTCCATCTTCGCTTCCCTGGCAATTCCTTCTTCGATCGCTGCCTCCAGCGACTTGAGAACCGCCGGATTCTGTGTAGGCTCCAGCTTCTTCCTCTGCTCCGTTAAAAAGTTGAGTGCCCTCCCTACATTAACCTCCTTGCTCTTCGCTACGGACAGATTCGCAATATAATTACGTACCTGAGTAGAAAGCTCGGAATCAGTCCGCGCTTTGAGCTGCTCTATACTGATGGTATTCTTAAAGGTGGATTCCGAAAGACCCGGGATCAGTTCACAAATCATACCTTCCTTTAATTGTACCTCTCGTCCTGTTGATAAATCCATCACCGTAAAGCTCTTATCATTGGCATGAAAGCTTCTCTGAAGTCGGTACTGCTTATCACCGATCTCAATGTCCATACTGCCACCGTAAGCTCCCGGATACTCCCACGGTAGATATCTGGTATAGAGATCGTCTTTGGAAGCAGCGCCACGTCCTCTAAGACGCTCGATTCCAAAGAACATTCCTTTTACAAAGGAATGTATTGTGGATTTGCCCGCCTCATTATCTCCATAGATCAGGTTGATACCGGGTTTAAGTTCGATTTCCTTATTACTGAAGCGACCAAAATAATTTATTTTAAGCTTTCTTATCAGCATACCTAACCAACCCTTTCATTCTTCACATTTCCTTGGCACCCAGCAAAGCTTCGATTCCATAATAGAGTGCTTTCTTCGCAATCTCATCTTGCTCGGCACTCTCTTGTATCTTCCGGATGAACATACCGATTACATTATCCGAGTTCTCCCGGTAGAGTGCATCAAAATCATAGTCCGGTACGGACTGGTCAACGGTCTCCAACACATTGCCAAGGGCTTTGATTGCTTCCTTATCGAAATGAATGGTCTCATCACGGACTCCCTGTATCGTAAAGGAATAGATATGCTGCTCCCCCTGCTCCTTGATCGTACTTCTCGCCAGATCCAGAAGCGATCCACCGGTCGTCTCCACATTCACCGGTAGAGAGCACCTTCTATATGATCTTACTGAGTGTGGTACAAAACGGATAATCGTACTCCTCTTGCCATCCTCATTACGGTTAATCTCTCCAAAAATGTAACCACGTTCCCCTGTCTCATTCTTATCAAGAGGTTCTAAGGAACCACAATATGCTATTTTATCCGTAATCATCTCCGGCTTGTGAATATGTCCGAGAGCGATATAATCATAATTCAATTCTACTAGCTTCTTGCGATTGATCGGAATATTCCGCTCATCCCCGCCATGAGCAAGGAGAATATGAATCCGATCATTCTTCTCCGGCTTTGCTCCATCATATAACGACTCATAGATATCTTTCATACGAAAGCTTAGGCCATACACTTCAACGTTAAGCTCCTCATAGCTCATCCTCTCCACTTCATCTCCCAGGAAGAAATGTACCTTCTCATTCCATTCAAAGTCTTGATAATTCGATCGTGCACCGATATAGTCATGATTTCCTGCCATGATCAGCGCTTGTGCCGTCTCAAGCTTACTTAGAATATAATTAACCTCCTTCAGCTCCCTTACGAAGGGCTGACGGTGGAACAGATCACCGGCGATCAATAACAGATCCACCTGTTCTTCATTACAGATTCTTATGATATCCTGGAAGCTACTCCAGATTTCCTTGGCCCTCTGAGCACCCCAGGGCATGTCTGCATCCGGCACTGCTCCAAGGTGGATGTCCGCAATATGTATGAACTTCATATGCTTTCTCCTTCTCTTATTTATCTTATCTCCGGCTCTCCTAGGTGATAGCCTGGATCGACAATTTCATCTCTTCATTATACACAAGAATATGCTAAACTGCAAGCCATCACTCGAACACCTATTCTGCTATTTATCTTCGAAACCAAATAATTGATTCGAGTGGATCTCCCGGTTTTGTATACAAAAAATCAAGTATTTCCCAAATAACTGTGCTATGATACTATCATACGGTACCGTTATATCTATAATATCCTTCAAAAAAACTAAGGCAGGTGAACCTTTGAAAAACTTTTATATCCTTACGGATGCCATTAATTATATTGAGGATAATCTGTACAACGAATTTACTCTGAAAGAGGTTGCTGAGTCCTGTTACTCCTCACTTTCAGGGTTAAAGAAGCTATTTACCTATGCTTTTCATATCGGGCTGAGGGAATATATTACGAAACGCCGCATGACTCATGCTGCTCATGATATCCTAAAGTCTAAGATAAGCATTACAGAGATTGCCCTAAAGTATCAATATAATTCTCCCGAGGTATTTACAAGAGCTTTTTCCAAGGTCTGGGGAACCACCCCGTCTGCCTTCAAGAAGCAGTGGAGATTCTCCGGAATCTTTCCCAAAATATTATTTGAATATGACGGAGGTACTATTATGAGTAGAAGAAAAACGGATATTTCCGAGCTTTATGATTTGTTAAAAAGCCGCACCAATAGTTATGTATTATGCTTTGACATGAAGAATCTTGATCTGCTTAACAAGACCTATGGTCATGAAGCCGGAGACAAAGCCATCCTGGAATGTCTTCGAAGAATTGACTCACTCTCTGATGAAAGCTGCCTTCTATTTCGCATCGGAGGCGATGAGTTCGCCCTGGTAACCGATCTTACCGACCCGGTGGAGGCAGATCTATTAGCGAAAAGAATCTTAGCCCTCAATGAGCAGCCTATTATCCATAATAACACCGAACTCCCTATTGCCATGTGGGCGGCCGGAACGAAGATTGTCGGCAAGAATGTCCGTTATAAAGATCTTTATACCAATCTATATGAGGCCTTAGAAGCATCAAAGGTAAATGCCGAATACTCTATCACCA
>JAQZBA010000223.1 GCA_029239365.1 Herbinix sp.
AAAATGAATTGGATTTTCCATCGCAGATAATAGCGTTGCTTCATTAAAGGGTGCCGGTGGCTTAGTCTTTCCTTCTGTTAGTGAGAAATCAATATTCGTAAGGATCTCATTCTTATTCACCTTAGGTAGATTATCATTCTCCTTCTCACCCTCGGAGGTGTTCTCATAGACTTCTTTATAACCTAAGGACTTTGTTACCTTACCCTTCGCGGTAAACTCTTCCTTTTCCACCATTACCTTAATTGTGACCTCTTCATACTCATAAGGCGGGGAGAGGACCGCAAGGAATCTTCGCACAACCAAGTCATAGATTTTCTTCTCTTCGGAACTCATATTCTCAAGGATAACATATTGTTCCGTTGGTATTATTGCATGGTGGTCACTGACCTTTTGGTTATCTACAAAGGATGAATTCGTAACAATCGGTTTGTGAGCCAGGGTTCCCGCTATCTTCTTATAAGGTCCAACACTAATTGCCTGTAATCTCTCTTTGAGTGTACCTACGATATCAGTTGGAAGATATCTGGAGTCGGTTCTGGGATAGGTCAGCACCTTATGATTTTCATAGAGGCGCTGCATGATATTTAATGTATCCTTTGCCGATAAGTCATAACGCAGATTGGCATCTCTCTGAAGCTCGGTCAAATCATATAGACCGGGAGAATAAGTTTTCTTCATCGACGCATTACATTCGGTCACTTGTCCGTTCTTCCCTCGCACCTTCTTCAGTAATTCTTCAAGCCTACCCTTGTCAAAGGATGTATGTGTCTGGGATTTTTGATCCTTCCAAGTGATTGTCATTCCATTCACTCTTCCGATTAATCCATAGAAAGGAACCGGAATGAATTGTCTTATTTCTTCTTCGCGTTTTGCAATCATAGCTAAGGTAGGTGTTTGAACACGACCACAGGACAGGCTCGCATTATATTTGCAGGTGAGCGCTCTGGTTGCATTCATACCAACAATCCAGTCTGATTCTGCTCTTGCAACTGCTGCCTGATAGAGGTTCTCATATTCCTTCCCATTCTTAAGGCTTGCGAAGCCTTCTCTAATCGCTTTATCCGTAACCGATGAGATCCACAATCTCTTAATCGGTTTATTACTCTTTGCCTTCTCCAGAATCCATCTGGCAACCAACTCTCCCTCGCGGCCTGCGTCCGTAGCAATAATAATCTCAGATACATCATTTCGATGGATTTGTGTCTTAACGATCTGATATTGCTTACTTGTCTGCTTGATAATTACCAGTTCAAACTTCGGCGGCAGCATCGGAAGGTGTTCCAGCTTCCACTCCTTATATTTCACATCATACTCTTCCGGATCGGCAAGAGTGACCAGATGTCCCAATCCCCAGGTGACGATATATCGGTCGCCTTCAAAGGCTCCATTCAGATTCTTGGAACATTTTAATACCTTTGCTATATCTCTTCCAACTGAGGGCTTCTCAGCAATAACTAATGATTTCATAAATACCTCCGTTTTGCCCTGTTACAATCTATTCCCTATTCTATCACATACGGCTCCTATTTTACATAGCATCCTTCTCAGCTAACCCTCCAGCTATCCTTCCTATCTATCCTATCTATCCTATCTATCCTATCTATTCATCCCATACTTATACATCATAACCATAGCGATTACCCCATATGCTGCCATTTATTACATGATTTATTAATATAAGCGTGTATGATATCATCTCATTCACCTATTAGATCAGTTTTGTAATATTTTTCCTAAAATAAATTCAGTGAAAGCCTTGACTTCCCCAAATATACGTGTTATAGTTAACAAGTTATTTCAGATGCAAGTTCTTAATCACTTATTTTTGTAAGTCATTGACGCTGTTGAATGATTTACAAAAATATGTGATTTTTTATTTTCACCTCAAATATTCGAAAAAAAATAAAATATTAGGAGGTATCTTTCATGAACAAAGGTACAGTAAAGTGGTTTAATGCTCAAAAGGGATTTGGATTTATTACTAACAACGAGACAGGCGAAGATGTATTCGTACATTTCTCCGGTATCGCTTCCGAAGGCTTTAAGTCTTTAGATGAGAACCAGAACGTTACATTTGAAATCACAAATGGCGCTCGTGGTTTACAGGCAGTAAACGTAATGTTAGCTTAATTCATTAAGCTGCTCTAACATATAGGAATAGCCGCAGACAAAGCAAATGCTTTCTCTGCGGCTATTCTTTTATTCTATTAAGTAAAATTCTCAGTCCTCATTTAACGGGATACTCACAGTCATGGTGGTTCCCATTCCTTCTTCACTGATACATTCGATCTTACCATCTAATAATTCAATGATTCTCTTAACAATAGAAAGGCCTAATCCACTGCCTTGCTTTTTATGAGACTCGTCACACTGATAGAACTTATCGAAGATCTTACTTAAATTCTCCTTAGAAATTCCGATTCCCTCATCACGAATGGATACCGTTAGTAGCTTCTTCTCAATACCAATCGATATCCAGATCGATCCGCTCTGATTGGAATATTTGATCGCATTATCGATCAGATTCGTCCATACCTGGAACAGCAAGTCATAATCGCTGATTATGCTATATTTCTCCAGTTGAAGCTCAAAATTAATGTTTTTCTCAGACCATTTCTCACTCAACATGATGATGCAATGTCTTATCTGCTCATCCACCTTTACTTCCTGCTTCTTCTCCACGATACATTGGTTGTCGAGTCGGGACATACGAAGCATATTATCGCACAGCCTGGACAGTCGAAGAGATTCCTGATTCAGATACGTTAGGTATTCCTTCTGCTCCTCTTCGTTAAGCCCTCCGTCGAGAAGGATCTCAGAGAAACCGGTAATTGCTGTAACCGGTGTCTTAATTTCATGAGATACATTGCTCATGAAATCCTTTCTCATATAGTCCATTCCAGCCAGTTCCCGTGCCATCTTATTGAAGTTATCGGCCAACTCATCGATTTCGTCAGAATAATAGCCCTCTAACATTTTTCTATGACTTTTCTTAAATTTTAATTGTACCGAGAAGTCTCCATCCGCAACCTTTTGTACTCCATCGTTAATCTTAATGATTGGTTTTGTGATGTAGAGTGCTTCATGCCATAGAACGATTCCACCAATGATCATGGTCAATGCGCATACAATAAGACACATAATTATCGCAACACTACTTGTAATCGGTTTATCATAAATATAACAAAAGACGAATACGACCAAAAAGCATGACATACAGCATGCCGTACAGAGTGTAATAATGGATGCCAAGGCAAGTTTTAGCCGCAGGGACATCTTGACCTTCCTATGCTTCGATTTACTACTCATCGGTTTATCATATCCTTTCTTATATTTTAGTTTTATAGCCTAACCCACGAATCGTTATAATCTCAAAATCCGGACACTCCTCAAACTTCCTACGAAGCTTCTTAATATGAGAATCCACTGTCCTGTCATCTGCTTCCGAGTCCATACCCCAGATCTCATCCATTAGTTCCTGCCTAGTAAATATCTTGTTCGGGTTGCTGAGCAACTTGAATAGAAGGTAGAATTCCTTCGGCGGTAGATCGAAGTCCTCCTCTTTTGTTCTTACGGTTAACGCATCATAATTAAGAACCGTATTACCAATTACCAGCTTCTTCTCGTTTGCAATTTGAGCACGTCGCAGTAGCGCTTTCACACGCAATACCATTTCTTTCATATGGATAGGTTTAATCATATAGTCATCGGTTCCGGCATGAAAACCCCGCTCCATGTCCTCCATCTGATTTTTCGCTGTTATCATGAGAATCGGAAGAGTATAGGAAGCATTGCGCAGTTCCTTGGTTAGTTGGTAGCCGTTCATCTTCGGCATCATAATATCACTGACGATGAGATCAATGTGCTCCTTATCCAGTAGCTCCAAAGCCTGCTCTCCATCAAAGGCTGCAAATACACGGTATGCTTCCTGCCTCAGCTTCACACAGATCAACTTATTCAGAGTATCATCATCTTCCACTACAAGAATCGAAAACATTCCATCACCCATCCTTAATTACCGATTCACAGCTCTCTGTAGTAATCCGTTATCCAAGCGATATACCGTATCGACAAGATCCAATACTCGCTCATCATGAGTTACCATGATTGCTGCCTTGTTATGTTTCACAACTTCTTTCTTAATCATCTCTACCACTTGTCGGCCTCTAATCCCATCCAGACTGGCCGTCGGTTCATCTGCAAGGATAAGCTCCGGATTATTCATAAATGCTCTGGCGATGGCAACACGCTGCTTCTCTCCACCGGACATCTTCGCGGGATACTTATTCGCACAAGGCGTAAGTCCAAGATCCTCTAGCATCTCATCCGCATTCATACAGGATTTCCCACTCTTCTTATTCATATCAATCACAAGCTGAAGCTGCTCCTTCGCTGTCAGAAAGGGAAGCAAATGATGATTCTGAAAGATGAAGCCAATCTTCTCTCGTCGGATTTTGGTCAGCTTCTTACTTTCCTTCTTCGAGAGCTTCGTATCCCCAAGAATTACACTTCCATCACTGGGGGTGAGCAGTGCTCCCGGAATGGATAAGAAGGTACTTTTTCCTGAGCCGGACGGTCCTACGATAGCGATGAATTCGCCCGGTTTTACCTTCAAAGAGATGTCCTTTAGTACCAGATTCTCCTGTTCCCCATCCTGATACTTCTTCGATATATTGCTTAACTGCAATGCATATTCATTTTTCATCATTCATTACCTCCTATTATAACAATTGGATCAACTTTTGCAACTTTTCTTGTTGATACCAGGCTGGTACATAATGATATCATCACAAATACAATTGATATAATAACCACGATCGGCAGCTTCAGATAGAAGGGCATACTACTCGGAAGCATCGAAGCCATACCAAAGGCCATTAGATTTCCTGCAATTACACCGAACAGCGACAAAATTAATACTTGGCTGGTTATCATTCCGGTCAGCTCCGGCATTCCCATGCCGATTGCCTTCAGTACACCGAATTGTTTCTGCTTCTGTATGGTAATAACATAGAAGAATACTCCAAGAATTGCTGCCGAGATCACGACCAACACCCAGAGTATCATATTAATTGTAATCTGTTCTGCCGAATATCCCGGAAGATGCTCTACGATGGTGGCTTTATCCACAACAGCAAGTCCGTCGATGTGGATATCTTCTATATCTGTGCCTTGAACAGCAATCGCGTGATATTTCACTTCATAAGAAGGATTGATCTCTTGGTTAATGGCAGTATATGTAGCGGTGGAGATAAAGCCCACTGGCGAATGCCCATACATCTCGTCCTTAATAAAACCAATTACCTGCAACTCTAATCCGGAGTTGGCATCCACAACAACATCGCCTATCTCGATGCCCTCCTCCAGAAAGGAATCATCAAGTACGATTGTATATTCTGTGCCTGAAGATGGAAGCATCTGACCCTCTGAGGGTTCCGGGGCGAGGAAGCTATCCGGATCGATTGCAAAATAGGTTACATCTAGTTTCGTTTCACTTCCTGCGGTGGTCAGATTCATACGCTGAATATCGAGCTGTGTTACCGGACCCTTGGTTGCTTCTGATACCTGCTCCAAGGTATCGATCGGCATACCGGATATGGTAATCAGATTTTCTGCGTCCTCATTGATAACAAAGTACTTGGCATCTGCATTCTCGATGGAGGCACTGACTGCTCTCGCAAGTCCGTTTGCAAGACCCGATAAAAAGATTACCATAAATATCATCAGGATTATGATACTTTCAATTAATATATATTTCGTTTTACTGTATTTCAATTCTTTCCATGCTAATTTCATGTATTTCTCCATTCTTCTGCTAGGTGTATATCTGACTTATAACACTTTAATCAATATCTTCTTGGTGAATTCTTCAACCGCCTCCAAATCCTTATCGTCAGGCTTTCCACGGTACAAAGAAGTGAATTGCCCGCGGCAATAAAAATCCTTAGCATCTACTTTAATCTTCTTTGCCGTAAAGTGCTTATTGATACTTGGGTAAGCACGCTCCAATAAGGCTGAGGTCGAAAATACAACCACCTTACCCACCTTATTCTTATCAAGCCTTGCGATAAATTCCTTGACGTTCTTATCAATCCCAGCCCAATATACCGAAGCCCCCAGGAAGAGAATATCTACCCGTTCCTGCAAATCAACCTCTGTCGTTTCAGCCTGGCATCCGGCGGTCGCTGCGATACGTTCCGCTAGCTTTTTTGTGTTACCTGTCTGAGAATAATATCTGACTGCTACTTTTTTCTCTTTCATAGTTACTCCATTCTACCGCTACGCGGTCATCCTTTATCATGAATACCCTAGGGATATTACTTTCGATTGTTTCAATATAACCACTGTATGTGTCCTGAATGTGACCAAATCAGAACGTCTTTGTATTAACAGAT
>JAQZBA010000224.1 GCA_029239365.1 Herbinix sp.
ACCCTCTCCGGTGGTAATATGCTTAACGGGATGGAAGCTTAACACTGTCATATCGGATAAGGTTCCAATCATTTGTCCTTTATAATCCGCACCTAATGCATGACAGGCATCTTCAATGACAATCAGGTTATATTCCTTCGCAATTGCAAGAATCTCATCCATCGCACAGGGTTGTCCTGTGAAGTGAACCGGAATGATTGCTTTTGTTCTTGGAGTTATCTTGCTCCTGATCTCCTCCGGGTCGATGTTATAGGTATCCGGATTAATATCCGCAAAAACCGGTATGGCTCCACAATACAGGGCACAGTTTGCCGAAGCTACAAAGGTTATGGGTGAGGTAATCACTTCATCCCCTTCTCCAATCCCTGCTGCCAGACAGGCAACATGAAGTGCTGCCGTACCATTCGAGACAGCAACTGCATACTTTGCTCCCAGATAATCGGCAACACATTGTTCAAACTCTTCTACCTTAGGGCCGGTGGTAAGATAATCTGAACGCAAGGTTTCTACTACCGCTTGAATATCATCCTCATCGATCCATTGTCTTCCATAGGGAATATACATACTTCATCCTCCTTATATATGTTTCCGATAAAGGAGCAGTTCGTGATTGCCCTCTACTTCACCCTTTAGCTCATAGCTATGATCTATAAATATCTTCTGGGAGACAGGATTATCCTTCTTCACTACTGCCCAAAGAGTTTGCAGTTCTGTTCTGTTCTCTTTGATCTTTTCCTCAATTAGCCTAAGCAATAAGCCTCCGAAGCCTTGTCCACGATGTTTTTGATCCACACTGTAACTGATCCATCTGCCATCCTCCCGACAATCCAAGCGTATCTGGCCGACCGGGGTATTCTCATACATCAGTAGATAGATCTCACAGTCCTTACTCTCTAGTCTTCCACGGTACCAGATGCTATGTTCCTCCCAGGTAATTTCGTGGCTATTGACAGAGTTTAGTCGTACGGATGGCTCATTCGCCCAGTTAAACAGAAGCTCCATATCCTGAAGCTTTGCTTCTCTCAGATATAAGTTCTCCATTACTTCCTTCACTTCTTTCCTGGTTTTATTATATAACCCCGGAAGAACAAGGAATGAGCACCTCATATGTGAATTTATGTTTTATATAAATTCACATTGCGGACTTCGCAGTTCTTCCTGTGTGAAGATATCTTTTCTTCACACTAATCCCTTATCTCTTCTTCACTAATAGGATCACCGTAATGATAGCTTTTCTTCGCTTTTCTCTCAAGCAAGGGCTTATAATACTTAGGTTTCAAGCCATTACCCGGCCTTATACTACGCACATTCTTCGGTGTAAACGGTTCACCCTCTTCAATCTCACTGACCGCAAACAGGGATCTTCTAAAAATCAGACTATCCTTTTCCTTCTTAGTAAGCTCATACGTGGGTTCCCCTTTAATCAACAGTGCATTATGAACATCCTCAACCAAAGCCCGGTATTCCGGCATCTCCATGGAAAAGGCACTATCAGCACTGGGTATGTTCCGGCTAAGGCATACATGCTTCTCAATCACTCTTGCACCTAATGTTACAGCAACCACTGCTGCCACTGAGCCCATAGAATGATCAGAGAGTCCGATGGGAAGACCAAAGCGTTGTTGCATATCACATATTGTAGCCACTTTCATATCGGAATAATTCGCCGGATACTCACTACAACATTTTAATAAAACGATGTTATCATTGCCCTGGTTACGGCAGGCTTCTACCGCCTCCAATATCTCCTCGGTACTTGCCATACCACAGGATATAATCATCGGCTTATTCTTTGAAGCCACATACTCGATCAGAGGAATATCGACTAGTTCAAAGGAGGCTATTTTATAGAATTCGACTCCCAGCTCCTCCAGAAAATCCACGGCTGTCCTGTCAAAGGGCGTAGATAAGAAATCAATTCCTACCTCATCGCACTTCTCCTTAATTCGCGCTTGCCATTCCCAGGGTGTATATGCTTCCTTATAGAGATCATAATAAGTATAGCCATCCCACAGGCCGCCTTTTAATTTGAAGTATTCATTATCACAGGGAATCGTCAGTGTATCTGCAGTATAAGTCTGAATCTTTAGGCAATCTGCCCCTGCCTTTTTGGCTTCTGCCACAATCTGCAGAGCATTCTCCAGGCTTCCACCATGATTGGCAGACATCTCTGCAATCATGTAGACCCCCTTCTCCATCTTCTCATATAGCTTCATAGGTACTCCTTATAGCTTAAGTTCATTCAATCTATGGCTGTTTCATTATACTATCTTTTGATGTATTGCTCGATTTATGGCTGCAATCTCCGGATGCTCATCCAGATAATCAATTACTTTGGCAATCGGAACCTGTTTATCTTGAAAATGTTCATAGATATGATTAATTAAAGTAAAATCCTCTATCGTATCAACGCATAGACGATAATCCTTCCGGTGAAATGGCGATGCCAGAAGCTGAAATACCTTAAATTCCTCAGGATGCTGATACATATAATAAGTTACATGTTCTTTATATGGCGATTTCTCCTCTGCATCCTTCACGATTGTATAGACTCGCTCTAAACTCTCCCTGGAGAACACTTCTACATCTAACCCTCGGATATAATTATAATTCAGAGTATCAACACCGACATAATCATAACAGCTCGTCAGATAACAAGATACCACATGGTCTAGCATTACAGGATCAATCAAAGGACAATCGCCGGTTACTCTGATAATAATATCCCCGCCAAACTCATGAATTGCATCAATATATCGCTTTAATACATTATTCTCGCTTCCTCGAAATACCTTGCAGTCATGATTCATCAGATAATCCACCATAGACTCTTCCGTAGTCCGGTCCGAAGTGGCTAATACTATCTCATCAATATATCTGCTCCTCTTTAAACGATCCAAGGTATATGTAATCATAGGAATCCCCAATACTTCCTTCATCACTTTTCCAGGCAAGCGCTCAGAACCCATTCTCGCTTGAACGATACATAATATTTTCATGATAATCTCCAATCCTCAGCTTTATATAATTTCTAACTGTGATGCCAAACTTCTTCGCCACGGTTTTTGACCTTCCAATTAGTACGCATCATTATAAATAATATGTTATTGCCTCTTCCACCTTTGGTAATATAAAATCACAAGCCTCCAAAGAAATTCTATAGATATTAGTCATATTCTTCACGGTAATATAATCATCTGTTTTATCATTATTCGTCATAAAGAACAGCTCTCCAATATTATGAGCTCCTTCACCCAGAACATAATAGTTTATAAGTGAATAGACCGGTTTTTCTTCTATCTTGCTGTTAATATCAGTGATACTCCTCATTACTTCTGATTGACCACCGAGATGATGTCCCCTCTCCACTATTTGTGCGAGAGAAGAGCAGATACTCATAGCTTCTTGCATTAATGACTTGATTTCAACTATATCCTTCTTTGAATCCTTCAAGTATTCATGAATTTCACTGAAATCCTTCTCATTAAAGCTAGGCTCTGTTTCCTCGATCATCTTTGCACAATCAAATGGTTCATTGCAATATTGTTCTACAACATCCTTAAGCTTCATAATGCGGGTTCCCTTTATATTTGCCCCACCTTCTGTGGCATTAATCACTTCTGCTGACCTCATCTGCATAATAACAGCTTCAAACCAGCGCAGGAAGGTATACCAATCGTGGCGAGTTCTCACTTTATTTCCATTAAGGCCATCAACAAACAACTCAATTGACCTCTGATTTTCCGTCATTGCTTCTTGAATTGTCCCCGAACGAGATAACTCCCCATCATATGCCATATCATTTCCTATCAAAACAACCCGTTGAAATCCAAGCCTCGCGATAACTGAAAATGCAGCCGTCGCTACAGAACCCCCCGATGGGATGCTGGTATAGTCTTTTCCGATTTTTTTATAAATCCCAGCAGTGAATCCTTCAAAACTAAAGATTATCTTTTTACCATTATGATTATCTAAAATATCCGGACTTGCTTCATGTTTACACAGCAACGGAACCTTAAATCCTTTCACATTACCACAATACTTTAAAAGCTTCAGAGCATCCAAAGCAACAACAAAATCCGGCTCAATACCATGTGCCATAAAGGTTTCATAAGCCCGGTCCACCGCTATAAGAATGGATCGTCCCTTAGCTGCTTTCAGTTCATCGATGTTTTTATTAAGAGATGGACCGGCAGCCGCTATGATTACCGGTATATCCTTGGGCAGTTTCTTCTCTAGATCCCAGATAGAGATTGAATTCTTTAAATGAATCAGGTTAGTAATGGAATTCTTAACAATTGGCTTGCCCATTAGTCCATACGTATTCTTTGCCACAACATTATTGAATACATTATCCTGCAGCAATCTTTTATAATCCGAATATGCATCAGGGAATAACTTATCATACTCCGGATGTAAGCATTCCACTTTAGAAAACAAATTCATCCATGTCAAGGTAGCTGATAACAGATAAGGAAGCTCATATTCATTGATATCCTGTATGATAATCAATACATTATTATTTTTAATAATATCTTCAAGATCATATTCTTCAAGCGTATGCATAAAGATACAGAAAGAAGGCTCATAAATAATAAGCCTATTCTCTTTCGTTAATTTCTTTGCCAATTCTCGTATAAATAGTCCATTACCAAAGCCAAACATGGTAAATACCGTGTCAAGGTTCTTAGCATTATATCGCTCAGCCCATTTTTCTGCTTCATCCTTCGGGTTATATTTGCTGTTTAGCCGATATTGAAGCCCGTCCTTTTCTACTACTAAAGCTTTATCCTGTGTTCTGGTACTTATGGAATCTACTTTTATATTACATTCTACTTCAGACAACGAATGCTTCTGCAGTAATTCGCATAGGTAATGTCTATATTCCTGGAGTACTTGCATGTTGCGATCATAATACATACTCTTCGCCCACCCGTCCTTATTTATAATTCTATTTCCAAAAGATGCTTTAAAGCATCTGAAATGTCGTATTTTAAAATATCTGCCAGCAGAACACCATCCTTATTCGCTATCGCCTCAGATGCATCCTGCAAAGCATTCTTTATGAGAATATTATGTTCTGATAATTCAGAGGTCTGCTCAACACCTGACATAAATTCTGTTATCACAATTAAAGAATCGATGATTGGTACAAGCCCTTGGTATCCTTCATTCTGTTTCTGTTGATAGAAGCTCTCCGCAGTTAATTCAATATTTTTTAGCACCTCTGTTATGGTTTGTTTTATATTCTCCATATCTTCTCCAATCTCAATCCAATTCAATCTTATGATTCATACTATTTACTTTTACTAATGAGCCTTAGATCCGAACCTTTGTATAAATCGATAAAATAAGGCCGGCCAAATGGCCGGCCTTATTTTCATACCATAGTAAAATATTACTGAAGTAATGACAATACACCTTGTGTAGACTGATTAGCTTGTGCCAACATTGACTGAGCTGCTTGCTGAAGGATATTACTCTTGGAGTAAGCTACCATCTCTTTAGCCATATCAACGTCACGAACACGAGACTCAGCTGCCTGTAAGTTCTCAGCAGTATTATCAGCGTTAGCGATTGTATGCTCTAATCTGTTCTGTACAGCACCAAGTGCTGATCTCTGCTCGGAAACCTTGCTAATCGCATTGTTGATTGTGGTAATAGCTGCGGTAGCATTGGTATATGTATCAACCTGGTTAGCTATGGTCTGTAAACCAGTTGCTAATGCAGATGCCTGCATATTACCGATTTCAAGCTCAATACTCTGGCCACTGTTAGCGCCGATCTGGAAGTTCATTCCAGTTCCTGAGAATGTACCAGTCATAAGAGTCTTTGTATTGAATTCTGTCTGGTTAGCAATACGATCGATTTCTTCTGTCAACTGAGAAAGCTCTGACTTGATAGAAGCACGGTCAACAGATACGTTAGTATCATTGGAAGCCTGAACGGATAATTCACGCATTCTCTGAAGAATGGAGTGAGTCTCATTCAAAGCGCCTTCTGCTGTCTGAATTAAGGAGATACCATCCTGTGCATTAGTAGAAGCCTGCTCAAGACCTCTGATCTGTCCTCTCATCTTCTCGGAGATGGAAAGACCAGCTGCATCATCACCTGCGCGGTTAATTCTATAACCGGAAGATAACTTCTCTGTGGATCTTCCAAGATGACCATTTGTGATACCTAACTGTCTGTTTGTGTTGGCTGCTGCCATATTGTGTTGTACTATCATATTATAATTCCTCCTTGAAATTTGTTGTAGTAGCATCCATGCTACTTATTATTAGTTTTATCTCCCATCCGGCCGTACGCTCCTTCGTGGAGATGAAGCTTTAAGTAAATTATCTTTACCTATAATATATATCGGTATAGATTTATAA
>JAQZBA010000225.1 GCA_029239365.1 Herbinix sp.
GATAGGTCTGAAACAATGCACATTCTGCCTGACGCTTGAGCTCATCATAAGTATAATCCGACCTGTCACACCAGGTCAGAGGAAAGGTTACTGCATCAAAGACAGCTTCCTCGGTATTCATTCCTAGTTCAGGATAGGCAGAGACACTGGAGGTTAAAATATATCTTCCACAGCCTACTGACTCCAGAAGGTACTTAACTTCATTGGAGCTATAAGCAATGTTATCACATACCACATCGTAATATTCTCCTTGAAAGGCCGCCTTTAGTTCCTCAGAATTGCATCGGTCAACAACAATCCTATGAATCTGATCGCCGAATTCGTCTTTGACCTTTCCTCTTGTAGCAATCGTGACTTGATGCCCATCGCGTAAAAATGCTATTACCATATGGATCCCAAAGTATCTTGTTCCACCTACAATCAATACCTTCATTCTACAACCTCCTACTGCTAATCTATCAGTCCCGCTCTTTCTCCTTTATCTTATTAATCTCCTGCCGTTTACGATTAATATGATGTACCTTAGCTCTTGGATAATATTTGTCACATTTCTGACAGTAGCCATGGTGATTTGCTTCTCTTCCTTTCGCACACTCACCCATGGATTTATAATACATACAGACGGTCTCCCTTAACTTAGCCATACTCTTCACCTCATAGGAATTCTAATATCGTTCTTTCTATTAACCATATCATTAATCCTATCACTACAACTCTATAATGTAAAGACTTACCATAACAGAGAAATGCCCCACAACACCGATGTTTCCATCTGTCTGTGGGGCCCCTCTGTAATAAAAAACTGCATCAGCAATTAGTGTTTGTCCATATCTTATTTTCTACCTTTGGATCGATACCCTTTAACTCAAACAATTTGCTTATGGTCACAAGTAGATGAATACCGATTTACTTGATTTTGAATATTCGGATTGACTCTTCTAAGTTCTTCGCATCATTAGCAAGCTCTTGCGCTGCCAGCCGTAAGCGCTCAACTGAATCTATCTGACTAACTGCAGTTGCACTTACCTCCTGAGCTGCTGCCGCAGTTTCTTCTGATACTGCTGATATACTCTGAATTGCATCCATAGTATCAAGCTTAGCTGATTCAATCTTCTTAATCCCTTCTGAGATATTAACCAGATTATTTGCGAGATCATTAACATGATTATTGATATTATCAAATACATGAATTGTTTTATTTAGTGCATCTGACTGGGATCCAACGATACCCTCCGCTTCTTTCGCAGTGTCTACGGTATCCTTTGTCTTTAAGGTAATCTCCGAAACAATATTCTGTATCTGTTTTGCTGCGTGTACGGATTGATCAGCAAGCTTGCGGATCTCATTTGCAACAACTGCAAAGCCACGGCCGGCATCCCCTGCTCTTGCCGCTTCGATGGAGGCATTCAGAGAAAGCAGATTGGTCTGTGCTGCGATATCATTGATAATATTAACGAAGCCGCCGATATTCTGTGATTGAGTCTCAAATTCCTGTATCTTAACGATAACATTATGAGTTATGTTTGTTGTTGCCTTAGCCTTCTGACTGAGCTCATCAATAATTACGATACCTTCGCTCGTAATCTTCTTGGTATTATTAGCAATCTGACCAATCTCGTTCGTGCTTGTATACACGTTATTAATCTGATCTGACAAGCTTGACATCTGCAAAAGGCACTGCTCAGTATCGCTAGCCTGCTGTACAATTCCCTGCTCAATGTCATCAATCGTACGAGAGATATCCTTCGTTGCAACCAGTAATTTCTCTGAGGTGTCTGACACTCCACTCGCTGAGCTGCTTACCTTACCGCCGACTCCTTGCACCTCACCAATTAATTTACGCATATCCGATAGCATATTACCGATACCCCTTGACAGATGGAGGAATTCATCCTTCCGCTTTGTCTCAAAGCTTGTGGTCAAATCACCGGTGGATGCCTGATTAATTCTTTTACTTAAGAAACTGATTGCAACACTTACCCCTCCCGCAACAATAGCTACGGTTATGAGAGCAACGATAATAGCAATACTTACAAATATATTATTCAAACTCTTAATTCCTGAAACCTGGTCAAGTATGGTGGCCTTTGGTATTAAAGCACATATTGTTGCCCCCATATCACCAACCTTACTGTATAAGAACAGATATTCCTCACCATTATAATTTTGGTAGGAAAAACCGTTGGCCTCTTCTGCTGTGACAGCATTCTTATAATAAGTCTGCATATTGAAAACACTTACTTCTTCTGTTCCTGTTATCACCTCTCGGCCATCATTTGAAACAAAAGCCATGATACTTCCTTCTCCGAGGTCATATTCTGTGAACATATCCATTAACTTTTGGTTTAATACGTCGATTATTACAAATCCATTTTTAGCATTCATAATTCGTATGAGTGAACAGGCATAATTAGATGTACCATAGGAGATCTTGTCACTGGAAAACATACCGTCCAAATCGCTATGCGCTCCAACCCATATGTATTTCACCGTCTTGTCTTCAAAGTTCTTCGCTAAAGAAGATTGGTTGAATTTATCGTAGATGCTGTCCTGAGTTGCAACTTCTGAGGAAACGGTCTTCGCTTCCTTGCCGATCATGTGCACACCGGCAACAAAGGAATTTGTCTTCTTAACCAGCTGTACCGCACTTTCAACAGAATGACGTGCATTGATATATGCCGTCTCTTCTGCTCCTTCCGGACGATTATAATATTCTCCGATATTAGGATCTAGTAGAAGCTCTGCTGATTTTTCCTGAATGACTGTAAAACCGAAGTTCAAGTAATCACTGACAGCATTAATGGTATCTAAGGAGCTGTTTTCAAAATTTGTAATGATTGCTTCTTCCGATTTACGATAGGATATCGTTCCATACAGTGCCAATAAAACTATCGGAATTAATAAACCAATTAATAATTTTAAACGTATGCTTCGAAGTGCACCAGAGATATGCTTAATGATTGAGGTTTTTCTCCCCTTACTGTCCTTCAATTCATTAACACTCTCTTTTACTGATTTCAATGATGTCTTCCCTTGTTTCACCGGCATTTTATTACCTGCTGAAGCACTTGTTCCTTCTGGTAATTTACCTTTTTGCAACTTAAATAACGCCTTTTTCATAAAAATACCCCCTATGTATTTCGTAGATAAAACTAGCATTCTTCCTAAGTTAAGAGTTTTACTAAATCATGAACAAAAATGTACATGATTTTAGCTGCGTTCGCATATTCAAGCAAGCTTGCCTATGCTCGCTACGCTTATTATATATCATGAACTTTTTTTTATATTAAAACGTTTTTATTCGGCAACATGAACAATACCCACTTTTTCTATTGTAAAATCTACACAATCCTTACCCTCGTGGCTATTCGTACCGCAGTGTATATTTTTATAATCAATTGTCACTGAATCATAATAGTGCATCACAGGATCGCGATGCACTACGAAGCACTACTATATATCTATGTAATCATGTCCAACCTATGGATTACCAATTATTCACAGCATATTCTGCAAAGGAGATGAGTTTTTCTATTCTTAGCTCCGTCCCGTCATCTAGAACTGCTTTTCCCCTGAATTCTCCAAACATCTGATGACAGCAATTGTCAACCCACAGAAGCTTGGTTCTGGTAGTCCGATCATAGCTCGGAGTAAACGTCAAGTCAAGTCTTCCCTCTTTATCGCAGATATGCCATGATTTCATGTAATCAGAGTCATGGTGAAACTCTACCTCTGTTAGCTTATGGGTGCTATCTCCATAGAACAGAATGTTCTCGGTGGCATTGCCGGTATTACCGAAGCCGCAGCCCAGGTTAAATCCAAAGATTCTATTCTCTATATAACCCGTTCCATTGCTCCAATACCATTCATTATGAAATGGCCAGACACCTCTGCCCCAATCCAACAAACCAAAGGATTCCTCCGGAGTAAAGCAATAACGCTGATCAGCGTAGGAAACAGTTCCCTCTGCCAACATGCAGTTAATCTTATGATTATAGTAGAAAGCTTTTGGTGATTCATTAAAAGGTACATTAATAACTAAGGATTTCTCGTTTTGCCTGGTCAGTGTAATATCAGCCTCAAAATCCTCCCACTTACAATAAAGGTGTCGGGTATTTCCCTTTGCTTCAAAACACATCTTCCCGACTGTTTTATCGAAGAGAATGATATGATCCTTTTCCGCATCTTCCGGAAGGTGGAGTGAACCAAAGGGGAGTACCAGAAAGGTGCCTTTTTCAGCAAGCATGATTCCTTTTTTGAAGTCAAAGAACATAATTCCTACTTGTCCGGCATAAGATGCATGCCCAATAGTAAATTGAAGACACATCTGACCGTCTGTAATCTGATAGAAATCCCATTCCTTGATACGAAAAGAGGATGCCTTGATTGCGTCGCGTTGATATCTAAGGATACTCTTCGTTGAATAACCGGGATAAGGGGATCCCTTCACGTCGAGAACCGGTCCCGGTTTCGTGAATTGTACTTGCATTAGCGTTCCCCCTTATCTTGTTTTATCTCTTTACGATTGGTCAACAGCTTACCGGCAGGAATCAGAGGAAAGAAGGTGACTAGCGTTAATGCAGCGGATACCGCGAAAAGAATTTCGTTCGGTATCATACCTTCCTTACCATCAACTACAGCAGGGGTTCCATAATAGGTTATGATATAATTCGAGATTAATGGTCCAATAATCATCGGAATACAGACAAAGAATAACTGTTTGATCCCTTCGAATTGACCCCTTTGTTCCTCCGGATAGAGATTCTTAAACCACGCTGTCAATGTCTGAAGAATAATGACATAGCCGGCTCCTGTTAACAGCATGCCGAAGGCCAAGCTAATCAGCTGACTACTGAGACTTACGATAACCAAACCAATCACATTGACTAGCAAGGCAGCTGCTATCACCCTTGTGTTTTTGCCGCGATCAATAAACCTTGCTGCGGGAATCGTAAGTAGTACGGCTACTAATAGACTTAGGCCCTGTACCATTCCGGTCAAGGTATAATCCATGCCCAAGTAATTCACAAAGTATATAGTTACATAAGGAAAATACACATTAAAGCCGATGAAATATACCATCATAATGACGAATACCCAGAATAGCTCTTTATTCTCACTAACGGTTCGAAAATTAAAAACACTAAAAAACTGATGCCAGAAGCCCTTGGGATCCTTCCTGGCACGAAGGGTTGGCGAATCTTTCAACGTAAACAGTGAGAAGATGCCGATTGCTGTTACCAGTACTCCTATCATTATAAAGAATGCAAAGAAATCCAATTGATCAATGATAATTCCTGACACTATCGAACCAAAGATGGTCGCGAGGACAGGCATTGTTGCGAAGGCACCGCCAACTTTTCCTCTGTTACTCTCATTGGAGATATCCGTCGTCCAGGCACAAAAGCCACTGTCATATCCGACCGATCCTAAGAAGCTCATCGTTGCATCCAGTACAACAACAAAACAACCGGCTGCAAAAACCGAGGTGATCGGCAAGAATTCTGATACGCCAAATATAATTGTGAAAATTCCCCATAATATGTACCCCATCGCTATGAAAGGTTTTCGCTTTCCGCGTCGGTCTCCCATGGTACCGATTAGAAAGGTAGCGAAGGTGGTTACTGTTGCACTTGCTCCAACCATCCAAGAGATGATATCCGGGTTGGGTGCAATTTTCGCATAAACAAAAGTATTAAACCAAGCATTTTCCACATTCCAGCATAACTGTCCCGCCATACCTAGTATCCAGATTAAAGCCCAGTTTTTCTTGCTAATCTTCTCCATAATAGTCTCTTCTCCTTTTTACCAAAGGCTGCTTGGTTATTTGCAGGATAATGCATTTATTAATAAAGTACTATTCTTTTCTTACTACAAGCGGTACCATCATCTGCAAGGAAACATCGAACAAGCCGAGAGTTGTTAACCTCAATTTTGGTATAACCGGAAGACTTACAAAAGCCATCGTCATGAAGGGATCCACTCCTTCTGTGACTCCCATATCTCTTGCTAATGCCTGCATCTCCTGGATGTTCTGTGCCAGGGTAGAGGCATTGAGATTACTCATCAATCCCCCAATTGAGAGTGGTAGGTTACCAATAATCTTACCACCTAGAGCAATGGCCCAACCACCCTGCATATCACGGATACAATTCGCTGCAATCGCAATATCACAATCATTCGTTCCAATCGCTATAATATTATGAGAGTCATGTGATACGGAAGAAGCAATCGCACCTCGCTTTAAACCATATCCTGTGACAAAACCTAGGCCTACATGATTTGTATTATGATGGCGCTCGATCACTGCTAACTTAATGATATCCTCCTCTAGTTTAACTCTTGCTTCACCGTTTACTAGTGGAGTAAAAACCTCTTCGGTAGTGATTTCTCCCTCTATCATCTTAATTACACGGAACTGCTCCTGATTCTCATCCCCCGGATTATAATTAATACAGAAATCCTCAGGAACTATCTCCTCGCAATTGAAGGAATGATAAACCTTATCCAGTAGCTCCTTACGAACTTCCGGTTCTTTAATCTCAATCACTTTATCTTCGTCCAGTATCAGCTTTCCGTTTTTTATTACCTTGTGAATCGTTACCTTCTCTAAATCAGATAGAATAATAAGATCCGCATGATAACCCGGTGCTACTGCCCCATAATCCTTTAAGCCAAAATAGGTGGCTGCATTGAAGGAACTCATCTTAAATGCGATACAGGGATCTGCTCCTTTGCTGATTGCTTGCCTTACGATATCATCAATATGACCTAACCTTATAATATCGTAAGGGTGCTTATCATCTGTCACCAGCATTGATCTCTGATGATAAGGTGGTGTAAACATTCCAATTAACGCATCCAGATTTCTTGCGGCTGTTCCCTCGCGAATCATAATCCATTGGCCCAGACCAAACTTCTCCTTCGCTTCCTCAAAAGAGATACATTCATGATCGGATTGAACACCAGCCATAACATAAGCGCAGGCATCCTTCCCGTATACTCCCGGTGCATGGCCGTCAACTACCTTATTCGCTGCCTTGGCATCCTCTATCTTCTTGAGAATATCGCTTGCTCCGCGTATCGTTTCATAAAAATCCATTACTTCAGCAAGACCAACTACCTTCTTATTCTTATAGAGACCCTCGATATCCTTGGCTAACAGAGTACTTCCATTCTCATCGTAAGCCGTTGCAGGAACGCAGGAGGGTAACACAAAATAGATATCCAAGGGCAGTCCTTCCGAAGCCTCAAGCATATATTCAATGCCTTCCATACCGCACACATTAGCAATTTCATGAGGATCCGTAATCACTGCCGTTGTTCCATGAGGAATTACTGATCTCACGAATTCTACTGGCTTTAACATGGAGCTCTCCAGGTGGATATGTCCATCAATGAAGCCGGGTGCCACATATTTGCCACTGCAATCCAGCTCTTCTTCACCCTCATATTGACCAATTCCCACAATTCGTCCGTTGCATATTGCCACATCACCCTGCTCAATTGCTTCTGTAAATACATTAATAATTTTTGCATTCTTTAGGACCAGCTCTGCCTTCTCTATTCCACGTGCTACTGCCAATTCTTTTACATGCATACCGTCACCACTTTCCTCTAATTTATGTTTACTATATACAAAAAATAAGACTTGCCTTATCATTTTTTCAATATTTATTACAATTATAACCCTAATTTAAGCATCCTGCAAACTATGATTTCACATTTTCAAGTAAAAGAAGCAAAATATTTCAGATAAAAAATTAGAATACATAATCTAAATTGTAGAGCCATTAATCACGACAATAGCACTTTTTTCCAAAAAATTATCTCAGAATAAGTTTGATAGAATTTATTATAATAAATTATGGTAATCTGTTCATACTTTAACAAGGCACATGTTATACACTCGCAGCCGATAGAGAAGGAGTTCTAAGATGCTGAGATTAAAGAACATTTTCAAAGATTATAAAGCAGGGGATACTACGGTTAATGCATTAAAGGAAATCAACATAGAATTCCGTAAAAATGAGTTTGTTTCTATTCTGGGTCCCTCCGGTTGTGGTAAAACCACCCTTCTTAATATCATAGGCGGTTTGGATCGTTATACCAGCGGAGATTTATCCATCAACGGCAAATCTACCAAAGAGTTTCGTGATAAAGATTGGGATACCTACCGAAATCATTCGATTGGCTTTGTATTCCAGACCTATAACCTAATCCTTCATCAATCTGTACTCGCCAATGTAGAACTTGCCATGACCCTCTCCGGCGTATCGAAAGCAGATCGCAGACAAAGAGCGATTGATTCCTTAACTAAGGTTGGCTTGGCTGATCAGCTTAAGAAAAAGCCAAATCAGCTTTCCGGAGGACAGATGCAACGTGTCGCTATCGCCCGTGCACTGGTTAACAATCCGAACATCTTGCTTGCCGACGAACCGACCGGAGCATTAGATTCGGATACCAGTGTTCAGATCATGGAGATTCTGAAGGAAATCTCTAAGGATCGGTTAATTATCATGGTCACCCATAATCCGGATCTTGCACAGCATTATTCAACCAGAATCATTAAGCTATTGGACGGTAAGCTTGCCGGCGATACCAATTCGTATCAGTCTGAGGTAAATCCTGTAACCAAATCAAATCCGAAGGAAAAAGCAGCGAAGTCAATAAGTCCTATGCGAAGTAAGACCTCCATGTCCTTTTTCACAGCACTTACCTTATTCCTCAATAACCTAATGACCAAGAAGACAAGAACGCTAATGACAGCCTTTGCCGGTAGCATCGGAATCATAGGCATCGCTTTAATACTGGCTCTGTCCAATGGGATACAGACCTATATTAATAAGGTTCAGGAGGATACTCTATCCTCTTATCCGATAACTATCCAAAGGGAAAGCATGGATATTACCAGCATGTTTCGTTCCTTTACCGGAGAATCAGGAGAAGAGAATGAACACGGACTGGATAAGGTCTATTCGACTAATATGATGTCAGAAATGATGAATACCATGTTAGCTGAGGTTCAGACCAATAACCTGGAAGCCTTCAAGAAATACGTTGAAGGCGAGGATAACGATCTTGCAGAGTCCATCAGCACCATCCAATATGGCTACAATTTGGATCTAAATATATATAAATGGGATACCTCGAAGGAGATTACCAGAGTTAATCCAAGCAATTTATTTGACACCTTCTATGGTGATTCCATCGCTTCTGATATGGCTTCACAGATGTCATCCTTGTATTCTACGGGTGTCGAGGTATGGGAAGAGATGCTTGCTAATCAGGTTTTATTAGGCACTCAATATGATGTAATTGCCGGTACATGGCCTGAGAATTATAATGAGGTCGTATTAATCGTAGATGACCAGAATGAAATCAGTGATTTAGTTCTATATGCACTAGGACTCCGAGACATGGATGAGGTTCAGAATATTATGGAGGCTGCCATGAAGGGCGAAACCTACGATACCAAAGCCTCCAGTTATACCTATGAAGAGATTCTTACCATGAGATTCCGACTGGTGTTGCCTGCTGATTATTATGTGCAGGAAGAAGGTGGGACCT
>JAQZBA010000004.1 GCA_029239365.1 Herbinix sp.
TGGCTATCTCTTTTGATGATATTATAAAGCCACCGGCTGTTTCCCTAACAATTTGTGCTGAGTTTTTCACCGCAGAAGATACATGGACTGTCTTTTCAATTAATCCCTTCATACTATAAACCATTTCTGATAAGCTATGAATCAATAATTCCAAATCATCCTTGCGCTTGGTTTCAAATGTTACGGTCAAGTCACCGACAGCAGCTCGCTTAACACCGGACACAATATGTTTTATCGTAGTACTGATACCGGTAGATATCATGGTACACACAATCAAGGCAATAAGTACCGCTAAGATAACGATGCCAATTACTATCATTTTAATATCAGCCACTTGATCAAGTATGATAGCTTCCGGTATCATACTATATAGAATTGAACCGGTCTCACCTATCTTACTATATACATATAAATACCTTTGATCCTGATAGATTACATCCTTAGATCCGCTATCCTCATCACTCTGTACGCTTTCAACAAAGAACGTCTCTTTATTAACAGCATAAATTTCAGAAGGTAATTTATCCTCCGAACTTGTCTTCCTATGTACTCTTTCATCCCCGGATACAAAGGCGACACTACTCTGATCTCCAAAATCTATACTATCTAACAATTCCTTAATTCTTTCAGAATCTATATCCATTATTACATACCCGAGCAATTTTTTACCCTTGGTTCTATATAATGGTCTAGTTAACGCCATAGCATATTTGTCCTTCGGTAATTTTAAAGTATCATCGATAAAATTATGATAACCTGACCATATCATTTTTTTCCCTGTTTCAGTAAATTGTAATGCTTCTTCCGAATTCACATAATCTTTATATTCTTCCGTTGCGAAATTGGCATAGGTTGATATCGGTTCATTTTCGGTAGAGATTATATTAATGGAATAGATAAATTTATCAGCCGCTACCATTGCAATCAAGTCATTATAGGTACTGTCATATGCATCGTATTCTTCTTTGCTGTTTTTTTCATAAACACCGCCATAATACTTTGTAATGTTTCCATTACTGATAATTTGATTTGATTTTGCTTCTAGATTATTAAAAATCAATTCAAGATAATTACCATTTGCATCGATTGTCTGAATGGCTGATTTCTTATAATTATCTATAATCACACCCGATGCTTTGGAATAAGTGACCACACCAAGAACGATAATTAGAGCGATTGGTATACTGAAGGATACCATTAGTTTAGTCTTAATGGACTTGATCTGGAATTTTCTAATTTTACTCTTTTTCACTATCATAATTAGCTTAGGCAAAGTCTTATTCTTATTCTTCATTTCACCGCTCCATCCGTAACACCGCTTATAATGTAATTCTGTAAAAAGATATAGATCAAAATCGTAGGAATAGCAATCAATATAATTGCTGCAGACATCAACGGCCAATCAGCCATACGATCGCCGGCGAAGGTATTAAGGGAAGTTGCTGCCGTCTTTATCTTCGGCATATACATATATGGTGTAAAGAAGTCATTATAGATACCTAATAATTTCAGAATAACTGTAGTTGCTATCGCCGGTTTTAATTGGGGTAAGATAATACTGTAATAAATCTTAAGCCTTGATGCTCCATCAATACGAGCGCTTTCATCCAGTGCGATCGGTATCTGGTTAATAAATTGAAGGAAAATATAAATCTGCATGATGTCAGTTCCTATGTATAAGATAATTCCTGCTAAAAATGAATTATATAAACCTAAGTTCTTAATCAAGGTGAAGGTTGCAATCGTTACTGTCATTGTTGGTACAAAGGTCGGAAACAGGAAGGCCGCAAAAAGAAGCTTTTTTAATTTAAAGTCAAATCTTCCCAAAGCATAGGCTACCATGGTTCCAAAAACAATCGCGATCGGTACACTAAAGAAAACTAATAAAAAAGTATTCATAAAGCCCTCACCAAAACCTCCAAGCTTATATGCATTAATAAAATTGCTAAAATTAAAAATATTCTCCGGTAATGCATATACCCCTTTTGCCATATATTCCGAATTTTCCTTTAAGGAGATATTGAGTATGATTGCCAATGGAGCAAACACTAATAAGATAAGAAAAGCGATAAGTAAATAGCAAAAAAACTTTCCGATCGGATTAGAGATTGTGAAGGTACTCGTATTCTCTGAGGAAACTGAATTTTTATTTTTTCGAATTGGAATTATCCTCATATTCATCATTTATCACTCTCCTTTAAAAACGTTCTTTGTATAACAACGATCGCCAGAATGATAAATAATAATATAACACCAAGCGCTGCCGCTTTTCCAAACTTATTATATTGGAACGCTAACTCCAAGGATTTTACGATAACCGTAGCAGTTCTTCCGTTAGGGCCACCCTTAGTAATAACGAAGGGTTCCAAATAAGCCTGTAACGAGCCATTAATACTTAATAAGATAGAAATTTGAAACATGTTTTTGATATTTGGGAATGTGATATGTCTTATCAAACTAAAGAAGCCAGCACCATCCACCCTGGCTGCTTCATATACTTCTCTGGAAATGGATTGTAATGCAGCAAGGAAAATAACCATAGTAAACCCTACATATTTCCAAAAGCTGATAAAAGATAATGCAAAGTTTGAACTATAATCCAAGCTAATGAAACGAATCACATGCTCTTCTAAGCCGATTACTTTTAAAATCATATTAATCGGAGAATTCGTAAAATCGTACATATAATTGAACATAAAAGCAACCGCAACGCCGTTGATGATATAAGGCATAAAAATAATCGCTCGAAATGTTTTTTTCAACTTCAAATTACTATCTAAAAGTATCGCTAAAAATAATCCAACAAACTGTTGTACAATCGCTGTGATTACATAGGCCATATTATTCCAAATAGACGATAGGTATTCTTTACCACTTAAAACTTCTTTGTAATTATCAAACCCTATGATCTTAATGTCAGGAGACATTCCATTCCAATTAGATAAACTAATCTGGAACAGTTTATATAATGGATAATAGGAAAACAGAATTAATAGTATGACCGGTATCAGGAGAAACCCTGTTACTGTGATTTTGTCTTTCATCTTGCTCTTCATAGATAGACCTCATTCCCTTAAAGATTTTCTGCTGCATTTTATATTAAAATGCAGCAGAAAAATTTATTATACTTGATTAGTGAACGCCTGCTTTGCTGGCTATCCTTCCTATCAATTTGTATATTATTTTACAATATCTGCACGAGCTGCAGCCCATTTTGCATTCCATTCATCGCAAAGAGCCTTTGCCTTAGCATCATCCGGTTCTAATACATAAGATAATAAGAATCCTTGATCGTCTAACTCAATCTGGTTCTTGATATCCATAAATGCTGTCACAGTAATGTCGCTGTTTCCGGCAGGTACACCGAAGGACATTAATTCAGCCGCAAAAACATCATCGATCTGTGCGGTAGTATCTGCAGGGATTGTAGAAACAGCCAATGCATGCTTTCCACCTTCGATCATATATTTCAAGTAAGCTTTTGCTAAATCCGGATTTTCACAATCTTTGGAAACACCGTAGGACTTACCTGCTGTTGAATAAACATACTTTGCTTCAGGGAACGGGAACATACCAACATCTTCTTTATTAGCACCTGCATCAACAACCTGCTGAGGGAACCAGGTCTCTATGTAGTACATACCGGCTTTACCCTGTGCCATATCTAGTTTTAACTGATCCCAGTTAGCGGACATAATGTCTGCTTCAAGATAACCTTTTTTATTCATTTCTCTAATGATGTTCATGTAGGTTAAGATAGTCTCATCATAAATTTCATCTTTATCTACATAAAGGTTCTTTCCTTTGGGATCACCATTCATTGCTAATTGTGCAATATTCCAATCACACCAGGGATAGATCGGCCAAATATCTTTAAAAGCGGTTACCATAGGAGTAATGCCTGCTGCCTTTAATTTTTCACATACAGTCCAGAACTCATCCATAGTTCTCGGTACACTTTCGACACCAGCAGCTTTAAAAGCAGCTTTATTATAAACGATACCGGTATAACCAACGCTATCAGCGATTGCATAGATCTTTCCATCGCTACCTGTGTTATTTCTTGAGAATAAGATATCATCCCATTTAATATCCAAATCATCTAAAGGAAGAAAATAATCTGCTAAAGTATCCGGAGTCATTCCATCAATTGACATATAGATATCAGGAGCTTCTCCACCGGAGATACGAGTAGCTACAACTGTCTCGTAATCTTTGATTGCTTCGTATATAATTTCAGTACCTGGATTTGCATCCATAAAACCTTGTGCTAAATCTTTAAGTGTTGTATCTACAACGTTAGTCATATTCGTAGCAATAACGATTTTACCGGATAAAGCAGGAACTTCTGCCTCCTCAACCGGCTCTTCTGCTGTGTCCGTATCACTGTTTTCAGCAGCTGTAGTAGGTTCAGGATTTGTTGTTTCTTTTTCCTCTTTACCGCAAGCAGTAAATGAGGCTAAAACGAGAACAAATACTAATATAGTAGAAATAATTCTTTTCATTTTCACATCTCCTATTATTCTTTTTTTACTTGTATCTTACTATCAAGTTGCAACTCTTAATTGTATAATACATGATTTCATGGATGTTTGAAACAGCCGTTTTTTGTATTTCTGTACATATCTTTAGATAATCTAATCCATAAAAGCTGGTGTAATCATACACCAGCCCCTTTGGTACTCTTATCGAAAAGTGTGTTTGTCCCACACCTTTTGAACTAAAGTTATTTCTTAATAATAAGTTTCTGTCCAACACTGATTTTATTTGGATCTTCGATATTATTAAACTTGAGTAGTTCCTTTACAGTACATCCATTATTTCTGGCAATCGTGCTTAATGTATCTCCCTTTTTCACTACATAAGTTATTGTAGTTGTTACGGAAGTGGATGCTTTATCTGTTACAATAGCTTTTTCTTTTGCAGAAACGACTACTTTAAACTTAACAGATACATCTCCTACCTGTGCAACCACATAATCAGTACCTACTGATTTTGCAGTAGCTTTACCGGTAGTTTTGTTGATTACTACTACGGATTTCTTAGTTGTTTTCCAGGTGATTTTATCTGAATCAACATCATATCCTTTTGCAGTGAACGTAAAGTTTTGACCTACCTTCATCTTTGCTTCTGATTTCGTAAGCTTGATATACGGATTTTGTGTATTCTTTACAGTGATGGTAGTAACAAAAGATTTCGCGATTCCATCGATCGTTACAGTTGTTGTAATTTTGGTATTACCTACCTTTCTTGCAACAACCCTGCCACTACTTGAAACCTCTGCAATTGCCTTATCACTTGATCCATAGGATACCGTCAGGTCAGACAATTTATTATCAACAACACCTTGTAACAATTCAGGTAAAACAACCTTTAAACTTACTACCTTCTTACTGTTGTCATCTAAATAAAGAGTCTTACTCTCAGGATTAACTGTAATACCTACATGTCCATCTTCTAGAAGAACGTTTTCATCCATAACAATTACATAGTCCGATGCATGCGTAAATAATAACTCTACGGATCCGTCATCATTAACGATACCTGCGGACTGTAGCTCTAGTGTCTTTGTTTCAGGATTATAGTAGAACAAGTTAGCTACTTTACCCATGTTATCCTTGTTCATATTAAACTTAAGAGTAGCTTTAAATCCAAAATTACCACTATAGGAAAGCGATATTTGACGTATCTCTTTACCGGCGAAGGTATCTGTCGCATCGCTCGGTACATTCTTTGTATCTAATTTCACTCCCAAATCGATTGTTTCAAAGCTTTCTACACCTTCAAGATCCTTGGTATCAATGATCCATTGAATGCCATCTCCTAAATCAAGCGTTACCTTCTTATCAAGTCCTTTCATGCCTTCAAGGAAGTCTTTAGGAAGTTTGGTATTGCCCTTCATATCAATTATTACTTCTGCTGCTGTAGAATTCTTTAATGCAGAAACTGCATCATCAGCTTCCAGAGGATTCTTTCCAACTACTGGAGCTGTAGGAGTTCCACTGTTACCGGGATATTGACCAGGGTTAGTACCAGGATCGGTTGGATCTGTTGGATCTGTAGGATCTGTAGGATCTGTAGGATCTGTAGGATCTGTAGGATCCGTTGGATCGGTTGGATCCGTTGGATCGGTTGGATCCGTTGGATCGGTTGGATCCGTTGTAAGGTCACCTGGATCTATACCGGGATAAATCACTGTAACACTATTTCTTACTAAGCTAATATCATCAATTGCAAGTCCTTTAGAGCCAATATCTCCATATATTACAACCGTAATATTGTCGACATCAACAGAGATATTAGATAATGTAACCTTGATTGCTGAATTAGCTTGCAGACTGCCCAATACACTCTCCTCTACAAGAACTGTTTCACCAGCCATGACTTTTAACTTCACGTCATTTACTGTTCCGTCAAATATTCTGATCTTTGCAGAGAAATCATATGCACCATCTTCTACTCCGGTTACATTCTGGGAGAGAGTAAAGGTATATGGTTTATCGGCATAACCAACAAATGTACCATTCTCGCCCTTAATCGGTGACCAGCCATCACCACCTTCATAGGTTGTATTCCAATCGGATGGTAAGTTTGGCCATTCTGTTCCACTTAAAGCAAAATCTCCATTTTTAATCAATGGTATATCCTCTGCTTTAACAAATTTAACATTATCAATCGTAAGACCCTTCGATCCAATATCACCGGCAAGAACGATTGTAACAATATCCATTCCCTCTTCGATAAGGATATCACCTAGAACAGCGTCACGACCTGCCTGAAGTTCACTTAATAAATCACCTTGAATTACAATCCCAATTGCAGAGCCGGTGGCAGTAATTGCCGATCCAGTGACTGCAATTGCTGAGCCGGAGACTACAATTGCAGATCCAGTGACAGTACCATTCACAACCCCCAATATAACAGAATTAACCGTACCGTCATTCAAAGTAACATCGGCTGATAATTCATAAATACCCGGCTCTAATCCCGCTATATTTTGGGATAAAGTAAAAGTATAGGGAGTGGATGCATAACCAACAAATGCGCCATTCTCACCCTTAATCGGTGACCATCCATCTCCTCCTTCATAGGATGCAGACCAATCTGTCGGAAGATTTGGCCATTCACTACCTTTTACAGTGAAATCACCATTGACAGCATTGTTCCTTGGCGGTAGATCCGCAACTTTTATAAATGCAACATTATCAATTGCAAGTCCTTTTGATACAATATCTCCTGTTATCTTAACTGTTATCGTATCCATACTCTCTTCTACGATAATCTGATTTAATACTGCCTCGTCACCTGCCATAATATTACCTAATAAGTCATTGGATGCAATAAGACCGGTAGGTGAGTCTACACTGAATACTACAGAATTAATTCCACCGTCATTCGGCGCAACATCTGCGCTTAATTCATATACACCTGGCTCAATATCGGTAATTGTCTGTGATAGATCAAAGGTATATGCCGCAGATGCATAGCCTACAAACTTACCATTTTCACCCTTAATCGGTGACCAACCATCTCCACCTACATAGGATGTTTCCCATCCAGTCGGTAAATTTGGCCAAGTTGCTTCTACTTCTGTGAAATCACCATTGTCCGCAAGGTTTAATTCTCCAACCTTGTTCAATTCCACATCATCCACCATGTATACAAGTCCACCTGCAGGAGCATCAGCAAAGAAGTAGATTGTAATTTGGTTATTGCTTACTTCAATTGTCTTACCTAAGGATAATGTTTTTTCTGTATCCTGAGTATCCAAAAATGAAGACAAAACTGTTTGAGAGCCGGATATTAACCCCATTCTTGCATTATTGAAGCCGCTCTTCACTTTCATTTTTGCTTTTAAGGTATAAATACCGTTAGGAACAGTTAAGGTCTGATACAATCTTCCTTTATAAGCGTCCATACTCCAACTAACAAAGGAATCATTCTCCAACTTATTCGCAACACCATCGGAAACCGTAAAGCCATTGATGTTCCAATATTTAAAAGCATCGGAGAAATCTGCATTTCTAGCATAGTTATCATATACTACATCCACCGGTTTATCATTACCCGGTACTCGAAGATTAACCGTAATTTGATCTGTCTGTATCGGATCCAAGTTATAATTATGGTACAGGATAGAAGCAGATACTTCAATACCGTCGGTATTATAGATACCGCTTTCTGCCGTAAGCTCATAGCTCCAGGTTCCATCTTCCTTTACAGGAACATTCACTGTCTTGGTTCCAATCTTTAATGTAATATACTTCACATAATTAGCAGTACCTTCCAAGGAATACGGGAATGTTGTAATTGCCCCTGCATCCGGTGTTATAATATCAACCGTTGCAGTAGCCAAATCAGCAACAAAATTAGCTCCTTTGATATCATCAAAGTAAATTGTTCCTGTTTCTGCACCACCATCTGCTTTATTGGTGTAAATAGAGAATTGAGTAATATTCAAATTCTTATTTAGGGAGCCTTCTCTCGGATCCCAGCTTGGAGCTACAAATGAGTCAAATGGCATATATAGCTCGTTGGCGCCTATTCCATTCATATATCCAATTGCTTCCCAGCTTAATCCGTCTGAAGTCTTAACCTGGAAGGTCAAGGAATTGCCGGAACCATCACCAATATACCAAATCTTAAATCCATCATAATCCTTCAGATTTAAGTAATCCATATTCTTAGTAGCACCTGCGTAACCTTTGCCCTGATAATCATATTCAAATTTGAGACCATAGGAGCCCTCAGATTTTTCATTCGGATCCAGTGTTAAGTTAAGTGCCCCACCACCTGAATTTCTTGAATAATTATTCTGTAATAAGGAGTTAGCACCGTTGTAGCCTTCATAATCGTCCACCTTGGTAAGGCTTCCTACATAGATATTATCAACGGTTATAATAGAAGCAGCAACTTTGGTATACGCTAACTTCACACCATAATTACCGGTAAAGGAATTAGCTCCATCCAGACCGATTGCTATCTGAGTTGCATCCTTAATACCCATGGTAAAGCTCTTCACTTCAGAGAAGTCTTGAGCTGCTTCCGGAGTACTTGGAGTCAATTCGGAAAATTCGAATTTAACCATCTCTCCCGTATCACTTGTCAATACTTTTTCTCCGGTCCAAACAACATTATTCTTATCCATTAAGGAAAGAGTTAATGCATTGCCGGAACGATCGCCCTTCACCCATGCAAATAATACATCATACTCCGTAAAGTCTGCATTTGAAAGAGTCTTTGATACAGTCGAATCCTCTTTGGTATAAGCTGAATTTATTTTAGAATCACTTCCAAAATAGAATTCACCATCTTCCAACACATTTACCGGGGATTTATCCTGCATCGGAAGTCTCTTTGAACCGGAAGCCACCTCTACAGATTTAACAACAACATTACCTTGTCCTGCAGGATAGGATACTCTTACAAAACGGGTTGGTGTTGTAACATCTACATTAGCAAAAATGTATTTTGTATATTCGCCAACCTCTTCAGTATTAGTAGATGCAATTACTTTCGTATAAGTAACACCATCCATGGATTCTTCTATTATAGGTTCAGCACCATTCTTAGCATAAGCGGTTACTCTATAGGAAGTCATATCTGCTGTTGTTCTATAAATCAGAGTAGCTGTATTTCCATCCGATGTAGCAAGACCTGTAACCTCACCGTCAGTTACAAAACTTAAGTTAGAGGATTTAAACGCATACATAGCCTGATCAGATGCAAAGGTTTCGTCCTGTATTAAAATATCCTTCGCCAAATTCTGTGGAACATAAATTTCATCGGGATTTCCTGAATATTCATATACTGTTTTCACAGAGTCTAGCATGCATCCATTGTTTGCTGCTACATAAACCCTGGTAAAGTATGTGCCTTCCGGTAATGCATCTACCTTATAAATAGATCCGGAGCCTGTAACTTCTACCTCTGTATAAACAATATCATTACCGGAGACCATAACCTTTGGTGCGACTTCCGGAGAATTCTTTGTTGTTATCTCTATTGAAGTCATCGGAATAGTTGCATTATATGTAATGTAGCCTTCTGTCTCAGTGGTATTTTGAAGCACACCGCCAGAAACTGTTACATTCTCTGAATGATCATAACTATAAACGTTACGGATTTCGGTTGGATTTTGATCAGAGCTTGATACACTAATCATATCCAGATTATCCACAACAATATGATTTGCTTCTTCAACGGTTACAACATTTGACCATAAACCAACTCCAGATTCATTGCATGCTCTTAAACGATATGAGTATACTTGCCCAGTAATTGCAGTTTCATCATGGTAACCGGCAATACAAGGGATCTCTTTGTTTTCCCAGTTACGCCCCGAATCATAAACATAATCTGATTCATCAGCAATCATTACCCAATCACCTTCAACAGGACTGGTTCCATCAGCTCTTTGAATTTCATACCATGCGCCACCAACTACACCGCGCCATTTGATATCTCCTACCGTAGTAATACCATATAACAGCGGTACCTCCTCTGTCTCCGGAGCCGGTATCGGCAAAGTCCTTGCTTCTTCTAAAGTGGCTGCATCTCCGTTCATTAACGAAGCATAGGCAAAAATGCTTCTTACGATTTTTGTTTCATCGTAATAATCACCGGAAGGGAAGCCCGGCCAGTGATATGCTGCCCAGTTTCCAGGGTCTTCCGGATGATAGAAGTATCCATACCCGTCTTTGTGAGCTCTTAAACTCCACATCATCATACCGTTTGTACCGACTTCAAGACCGGCATCAAACACCTTATTAACATCCTCCACTTTAGTGTACGCGCCGAATTCACCAAGGATAAAAGGTTTCCCCGGTAAAGGATTACCTTCATTATCCAGTGTTGGAGTTTCACCAGTATTATGAGACAGTATGGTATCCTTTTTTGTCTTATCCGGATAGTAACCGGTATAATAATGGCTTCCTAAGATATCTACATTAGTATCCTTTAAGGATTCTGCGGATGCATCCATCTTACCGTCTAAAACCAACTGATGGATACCGGTGCTCTTAATATGAGCAGCGATATCGGTAGTCCATTCTTGATGGAATTTCGGATTAGCTGTATCATCATAGGCAGCAAGCTCATTTCCTGTTTCCCAACAGATAACTGCAGGATCATCCATGTATTTAATACCGGATACAGAATTTGTTCTCTCCATCAAATGTGATATCATCTGCTTAAAATAATTTCTCGCGGTTGCATTGGTGTAGAACTGCCAAGCATTTGGATCCAAGCTGGAGGTGGTATTAATCGGAATACCGGCCAACTTAACATAACCGTCCATACCACCAATCCAATGCCAGTGATCGACCAAAGGAACAATGACACGAACTCCGTATTGATTCGCAAGTGCCAACAAACTATCCAGTTTATCTAAAGCACTCTCATTAAAGATTAGGTTACCCTCTGAGTCAACACCTGTGACATAAGCTCTTCCATCATTATTTCCATTTGCAACCGGAATGGTATAGGTTCTTGTAACTTTTCCTCCCATAGCCTTTATTGTCTTTAATGCATTTGCTTGTTCCCATGGATTGTCTGAGGTAGCTTGTGGGTAATTTAATGACACAAACTTTAGCTCATTCTCCCCATCCATTAATTTTGTTCCGTTCACTGTGATGAAATCAGTAAAAACGGTTTGGAACTCTTTTCCGCCCGTGGTATCCAAATCAATGTCCCCAAACTTGGATAAAAAAACGGTAGTTGAATCAGCTGCACTTACTACTTTTGTTACGCCTGTATTAGGGCTGACTAATCCAACAAGAAAAGTTAATAATAGCATTGAGACAACTAATCTTTTCCCCTTCTTTTTTTTCATTACACTTCTCCTTTCAATTTATATTTAAATAAGAAATTATAAAATTGTTATATTATAAATTCTTCCTTAAATTTCAATTTGATTGCCTTTTGAATCGAAGGTACGGATATAATCCACAATCTCGTCAAAATAAGCCCAGGCAATTCCCACCTTTTGATCCGCTGCTCCGTATGACATAATCAATTCATCTTCTTTCACTATTCCTCCTGTTGTAAAGATACAGGGGCATGCGAACTTGTCCGGTAATTCCCAATCCTGTTTTGCATAGATCAGTCGCGTAGAGCATCGATGTACGATCTTAGGGAAATTGTTTTCCTGTTCCTTTAAAATCATAAAGGATTGTGTATATCCAAACTCAGGTAACTTTTTACCATGATACGAAACCAGCCACTCTCCGTTGTTTAGCTCTATGGGAGGAAAGCTGGCTCCAATTCTTTCATCTTCCCAATCAAATATCCCAATAGCCAGTAATTCATGGGTTGCCTTGTCAGTTACAAAATCCCTGAAATTGTCTGCTGCCGCTATAAACATGGAAGGTTTATGAATCCCCTTTCCTGTTTCAAAGGCATCCGGGTTATCCGGTCTATGAAGCATTACATACTGTAACTTTCCGTTTATTTTCATTTTTTGGGGGAAGAAAAAGACATCCCTGTTGTCTGTGAGATTACCATCGGTTAAAGTACATACATATTGAAAGGCATGATCATAATCTCTTTCTTTCAACTTATTTAGATTCAATTTAAATAAAACAGTGGATGTGTCATTCTTATAGGCTGTCGTTCCAAAAGGATTATCTTCTGTCATTGCCCAATCCGGTAAATTATCCCTTCTCTTATCGCCCTCCCAGTAAGGTCCCGGCGGAAACATACGGCAGGCCGTGGTTAAGTAATATTCTTCCTCCACCATAAAAATTCTAGGGTCTTCGATGCACCCATTGGCACAATTAACCACCATATTACCCTGATCATCTTTAATATACAGCTTATCCATCTCGTATTCCAAAGCCGGAGCTAAGGCCGGCCTGCTAAAATCAACATCCCAAGTCTCCCCGTTATCTTCACTTTTTGCATATCCCAAAAAAATAGGATATGGATCGGATAATCCTCTCAAATTTTTATGATGCCAGGGTCCTGTTGCCCGAAATAACATATGAATTGTATTAGATTCCGGATCCTTTACAATCGCCGGATTTAACACCATTGTATCTGCCCAGCTGCAACCCAATTGAGGTACTATGACAGGCTCCTTTGAATATCGAATGATTGGTTTCTTCATTCCAACTCTCCTTTTTGTAAGTATTTTTCTGTATAATATCATAATCAGATATCAAAAGTAATTGCACCACTTTGTATTTATATACAATTCTTTGTTTCGTAAAAAACCGACATATTAATTATGCCGGTTAGACACAACTGCTATGTCGGTTATTCCATTTATCATATAGTAAATTCTTTTTAGTCAAATTTTATTATTTTAAACAAAAATACCATACTTCATCTTATATTCTAATTGAACTCCGGCAGCTCATTTTGAACGATAACATTCTGTGCCCAATACAGATTCTGAATCACTGAATTAGAATTATAATCAAATGTCATCTCCGCCCAGCTCATAACAAATACCCACCTAGGTTGCGAAGTCAATAAATTTGCAGTCGGAAGAGTAGCACATTCTCCGATGGCAATCGGTTTATTTCCGGCTACTGAAAGTGCTGTGTTATATTTTTGGGTCGTAAATCCGTCTCCGTTATACACATCCAGCGCAAAGATATCCCAATAATCATTACCCGGATTATATCCGCTCCAATTATAATCTAAATCCTGCATATCCCATACCCAGATAAGATTGGAGAGTCCTTTTATATTCTCCAGGTAATCATGGGTCAGTCTGTATAACGCCGCTGTACCATTGCTCCCAGATCTTCCTGCCCACCAGAATATTCCTTGATTCATCTCGTGGAACGGACGGAATAATACGGTAACACCATTATCCTCAAGATATTGAAGATAAGTAGCATAGGTGTCCAAACGTCTCTTCCATGCATTATTTAAGGAACCACCATTGGTTATTAAATCATTCCATTGATTATCGGAAAGTTCACTTACAACGCCACCTTCCCAGTTTCCTGGTTCTGATTGCGTCGGTGGCACAACATGAAGCATCAGTTGTACAATTGACCCATTATCCCATTGGCGTTTGCATTCATAAATCATCGTCCAACGGTTAGCTACATCAGAAGATGAGAATAAGAAATCTCCGCTCCAAAGTGCCGGATATTGTCCTGTAATACTATATGCCCGCTCTGTCTGTACATCCGGATCCGAATTTGGCTCTCTGTTATGAATACCAATTATGGTTTTGCTGCCACTGATGCTGTTGATATAATCCATTACACTACTAGTCCCGCCGGAACCACCGGAGCCGTAAATCTCAAACTCCCATAAGGAAAAACCATAAGTCGTAGCTCTCAGTATGCAATAAACCTTTACATATCTTGCTGTCGTAGCGGTGAAGGAAATGGTCTGCGTCCCTCCGGTACTGTTGTAGTTTGAATGCACTGTCGTCCAGGTAGAGTTATTTGTTGAAGTCTGAATTTGGTATTGTGATGCATACGCAGCTTCCCAAGCCAATTTCACTTGTGAGACTGTATAATTTGTACCTAAGTCTACAATGAAGTTCTGGTTATTGGCATAAGCCGATGACCATCTTGTATTACCATTTGCGTCTACTGCATTTGATCCTGGGTACGAGGATGATTCCGTTGATGATACCGTAACTGATTTACCATACGCCAGATTCTCTGCTGCTTTTGCCGTTTTTGTATTAAAATCTGTCCCAATGTTTAGTAATAACATGCCAATGATTAAGGTAGTAAATAGTGATAACTTTATTACTTTACACCTCATAATATACCTCCCATTTATTATTGTAATTCAATTGTATATGGAAATAATTAATAGAAAAACTGCTATTTTTTGTATTTCTATACCAAATTTTGTTTCCGTGAATTCCCAACATTAGGAGGCATAAAAAAACCGCCAATCATATGTTATGATTGACGGTATCATGTTTTATTTTTCCACAGACTTGACGAGGAGAAGCATATGATTATATTTAGCTAAAGTACGTTTTTTCTTTCAATTAATATACTGTATTGCGGTATTCCTTTGGCGACATGCCCACTTTCTTCTTGAATGCTCTTCCAAACGATACCGCATCCTCATAACCAACCATGCATCCAATCTCATATACTTTTATGATCGGATCCCGTAATAGTTTTCTTGCTACCTGCATTCGAACTTCCAATAAATAATCCGAGAAGTTTGTCCCTACTTCTGTCTTAAATAAATTACTAAAATAGGAAGCATTTAATTCAACATGCTCTGCTACATCATTTAATGTTATATTATCTTTATAATTTTCAGAAATATATTTCTTAGCAAGCTCAATTCTTATTTTACTTCTCTTTTCTCTCTCATTTTTGATGAATTCAATTACATCCTTGATAATGTGATTCATATAGGTTTTTAGTTCATTATATGTATTTATATTATCTAGGAAGAACACATAATCATGAGCACAGCAAAGAATTGCCTCTTGAAAATCCTTAACCTGAAGTATTAAGAGATCAATCATATCTCTCATATGTTTTCTAAACTTGGCGGAATCAATATAGCATAGGTCAATAAATATTTGGTCCATAATTCTTTTGGAAGCAATATAATCATATAAGACGATATTTTGAACGAGCTTATTGAGGCTTGGTTCTAAGTTATAGTTAAAATCGATTATTTTTTTATCAATCTCATTATATTCAATGCGATGATTTTTACCTAAGTAGAACCGGGCATCCGCAGCTTTTTGCGCTTCGTGATATGCTATTTTTGTATTTTGAATCCCATAATAAACATTACCGACACCAAGGGTATAGGTCGTATCTTCTATCCCTACGCTGCAAATTACAGCATATATTTCTTCGGAAATAATTCTTGTATTTATTTTGTCATCAGAATAAATCAAGTAAACGATCTCTGTATTATTAATATATTGCATCATCTGAAAGGTTTCGATTGTCTCTACTTTATCTTCAATTTTAGAATATATGGTATCCAGAGCACCTTCGTATTCCATGCGCTCCATCTTCTGTTTATAGAAATTATCAATACGGCATATCATTACAAAATAATAGGATTTGTCCAAATTCAGACTAATCTTACTGAGAATTTTTTCTTGTTCCTCTTTATTTTTGACCGGCGTATGAAATATCTGCTTTAATGTATTGGCTACTATTAACTGATGGCCTTCCTTACGGTTATTTTTCTCCTTAGCATCAATTTCTAAAGCATCCTGAGTCCTTTTTACAACCTCGATTAAATCATTTTTATTGATTGGTTTCAGGAGATAATCAACTGCCCCATCAATAAATGCATTTCTGATATATACAAATTCATCATAACCGCTTAATACGATTACTTTCGTTAACAGGTAGCGTTCTTTCACTCTCTTAATCAACTCTAGCCCATCCATAATAGGCATACGAATATCAGTAATTAACAAATCTACTTTATCGCATTCCTCCATATATTGAAGAGCTAATTCACCATCGGAGGCCTCACCGACAACTGTACAATTAAGGTTACTTTTTTCAATAATACTTCGTAAACCTTTTCTAATTATCTCGTCATCATCAGCTATAAATACATTCATATGTCCCTCCATGATCCCTGATTTGAGCCATTCATTCCAATCGCTTATTTAATTATAATGGATAACACTTGCCTTTACAACTTCAATTTTGTACAATAGTTACAAAGAAGGTTGACCAAACTTGTATTTCGTTCATTTTTATGATTACATTTGAGAGGATTTTATAACAATTATGATAAAAAAACTATTAAAAATATATAATAATAAATCCATCCTTTTTCGTTTGTCTTTCATAATACTATTTTTATTTGTTGCATTGATAACAATACCTATTATGAATAATATGATTTTTACGACGGATAAGAAAAACTCAATCTATAGTACAGTGAATCAAACAAATCATCAAGCCTTGGATAAAATAGATGACTACCTTATTGATATCTCAAATATTACCAAAATACCACTTACCTACAAACAAAACGATAAATCCTACCTTAGAAATCTCGAAGAATTTAATAAAACGAATACTTTTACCCGTGATTTCCAAGTAATGAGTGAGCAGATGTTTGAGGAAATCTTTGCTTATAAACGTAATGTAGAGGCATGTTATGTATATAACCTATCAGGAATAGGTGATTATAAAGTTAGAACACCTGTATATAAAATTATGAATCCGATAAATCACCCCTGGTTTCAAGATAGTATTGACCTATTCGGAAAACCGGTCATTCTGGACACCTATGAGCTTCCCTATGTATCCCATGAGAAAAATCCGGTGTACGTTTTTGGAGTTTCAAGAGGAATTGTACGCTTCGAAAGCAGTAAGGTAATTGGAATCCTTGTTGTTAATACTAGAACTGATTTTTTTCGTGAAGTATGTGATAATATGAAGATAACAGAAAACCACAGAATTATCATTTTACATGACGACTATGTGATCTATGATACACAAGAGGAGAATATAACTACGATTGCTTCCAACGACCTACTAAAAATCAACTGGAATACACCGGATACCGATAAAACTATAGATATTAATGATCAAAAATATATGTCTTCAACGTTACTATCAGATTATAGCGGTTGGAGAATCATCAGCTTAATACCTCATGAAGAAATGTTTCATGATTTAAAAACCATGCAAAAAACAACGATACTTGTAATCACTTTGGTAAGTTCAATTTCATTATTATTAGTGTTTATCGTTTCTGCCCAAATCGTTCATCCACTAAAAAAACTTGCTTCGTTGATGCGACTAGCAGAAAACGGTGATTTTAATATTAAAATAAATGTGAATAATAAAGATGAAATAGGCACCTTAGCACAATCCTTCAATTCGATGACAAGTAAGATAAACGGTCTGATACAGGAAGTATATTTAGAGCAAATCAGACAAAGTGAGTTGGAGCTTCAAATGCTCCAATCGCAAATAAATCCGCATTTTATATATAATACCCTTGAATCCATCAGTATGATGGCAATCATCCATGATGATAATACCACCTCAGAGATGGCTTCTAATCTAGGCAGTATTCTGCGATATGGAATTAATAACACAAAAAAAGAAGTGACTGTGCGCGAAGAACTTGATAACCTTGAAAAATATATTTATTTGCAGGATATCCGCTTCCATTCGATTTACACTATTATCATTAATGTTGACCCCGAACTATATTCAATACACATTATTAAACTTATTTTACAACCAATCGTGGAGAATGCAATCTATCACGGTATGAAGGATATCCGTTCTGATGGAAAAATCATAGTAAATGGTTATAAGCAAGATAAAAAACTACTTATATTTGAGATTATAGATAATGGTAAGGGAATGACTGACCAGTTAACAAAAGATTTAAATGACTATATCAATGATAACAATAATTTATTCAACAGCATTGGACTTAGAAATGTAAATAAAAGAATCAAGATTAAGTATGGGGATGAATACGGGTTAGAAATCCAAAGCACAGCAAATTCTAACACAACTGTAATCGTCAGATTACCCCTTGCAACATAATAGCTTCAAAAATGAGTCTAGTACTGTCCGGTTTACCGAAGCAGAACTAGACTCAATCTAAATCCCGTTTACATCGCCACAGCGTTTTGATAGCTTCATTCAGATTTTCTAAGAATCTGTTACCCTATCGTTTCCACCTAAGAGCTTTAAGGCAACTAATTATCACATTCACGGCCAATTATCTGCCAATGAGTCAGCGCCGGAAATGGAGACGGATCGTTCTCATCCTTGATCAATCTGCATAATTTCACACTCTCTGCAATTATCCCCTTCAAATCAAAGCATTGGTCAATACCAGTCTTATTAAGCTGTAATGTCATCGTCTGACCATTGCCAAACAGAATATCCACTTGCTTCCAGTAGTTATCATGGGGGAAATCAGATCTTAAATTGATTATAAGTTTGTTCATAACTACCTTGCGCCCAAAATCAATATGTATTTCAGCATTTGAATCCTCGTTATCTCCCCAGGATGTAAACGGCCATACACCATGTCCATCAGTCTCTTTCAGCCCATCAATGGTATTTCTTGCCGCAAAAATTGACTCTCCACGGGTTTCAATACTTGCTGTGCAATGAGGAAATACGGTGGTTTTCTCTCGTACATCCAGCGGATTAGTACTAATATCCCTGTCTTCATACCTAAGTTCAGGTTGTATTTGCATCACGTCCAAAATATGATATTCTCCTTCAAATGCTCCAACCGGATAAGGTAGCCTATCATCTCCAAAGGGTATGGGGTATTCAAAACTTCCACCGGTAGAATACACATTAGCAGACTCAATACAGGAATCCAGTTTTACTCTCAGATGTTGCTTCCTATCTGTATACAACACAAACCGATCGCCTTCTTTGTATTCCCTAACAAATAACTGATGGACATGTTGGTCATTCCTATTCTCCGCTATACATACGCCATCTTTATCATATAATGCGATACTGATCATCTCATTCTCTCCTAATCCATCTCTAGTAATGCACTCCCTATTCCGCCTGCCGGTAGAATGAGAGGTATTAGTTTCTTCTCTATTCTCAGATAAAAATCAGCTTCTTCCATCGTACGGTTCATAACTGTAACAACAATTCTTCCATCTGGTCTTATAAATGCTGTCACATCCAGCTTCTCAGTAAAGCGGCTCATACCGATTCGGATGCTTCCCGGAATAATAAATTTACTAAAATGTCCAATATAATAATAGGACAGCTTCTTTTCCATGATGCCCTTTGCTTCATCATACATGATCGGTGCTTCCACAAAATTACTCACATGATTTGGTCCGCCCTCTTTATTTAGCAATACACACCAGTCGATAAATATCTCGGCACCATGATTTAGATTCCCTGTAATGTCATGTCCATATACCTGTGCATGCTCGATAGGTGCATCTTTACTGTACCTGCTATATTCCACGCAACCTTCTGTAAAGGCAAGCTTCTTTTCCGGAAATTTTTCTTTCAGCATGGATAATGCTTCAAAATGATCACCTGAATACCAGTGGAAGGCCACGCCTGTAATCATATCCTGCGTATCTTGATCAATTATGCCCAATGCCCTTTCCAGTATTCTTTCTTTATTATGATCCCAAATATACAATTCTAATTTCTCCAACCCATGCTTTTTCAATGTCGGATGTAGATAATCTCTTAAAAACTCCTTCTCCTCTTCCATTGTATAGCAACAAGAATCCCAGATCTGTGTTGCATTTGGTTCATTCTGTACACTGATCCTGCGTACATTAACACCTTTTTCCTGGTACTTCTCAATAAATACGCAGATATATTCAGCCCACATGGCACGGTACTCAAGCTTTAGTTTTCCTCCATGATTTCTCTCATGATTGGTTTTCATAAAAGCAGGAGGACTCCAGGGACTTAAGAAGATAGTAACGGGAACATTATTTCGTTCCAGACATCCTTTATTAACTGCCTCCCAGAAGGGCAGAATATACAACTCGTCACGTTTTAAGGAAAATGTCTTAAAATCCACATCTTCCGGGTCGGACATTGCTTCAAAACCTCCCAGACAGGCATCGCAGCTGTCTAGTGACATTCTAGCCTGGGTATAACCCAATCCCTCTTCTCCATAGTAAGCTTCAACCAACTCGGCTCTTGTCGAAGCCTCCATCCTACTCCAAGTATAAGCCGCAGCCTCATTCAGTGTACCGCCGAAGCCTTCAAAAGTCTGATAGGTAATGTCAGGATAAAGATTAATACAATTAAGCTCCTGCCCCTGATCTTCGTAAACAGTTTTTATTTCGCTTTGTTCTCTGATAACTCCCAACTGATAAAATGTATACTTCCAATCACATTTCATTCTTCTCTCCTGTTTTATTAATGTTCTATGCAGATTTTGCCGTGTACATACTCAGTATATTACTCATCGTATATACCGATATTTTGCCGGTACATCGATGGACTCACTCCCGTTACCTTTTTGAATACCCTGGAAAAATATTTATCATCATGAAACCCTACTTTATATGCAATTTCATAAACTTTCATTTTACTGTCATGCATATAAGCACATGCTACGTCGATCCTTGCATGATTCAAATAATCAATGAAGCTACAGTTCAGATTCTGGGTGAACAGAGTTGACAGATATGACATGGACAATCCTACTTTATCAGCTACCGTAGCAAGACTTAGTTCTTCCGTCAGATGGTCCTTGATATATTCCTTTGCCATCTTTACCTGTTGATTTTTCTCTGACTCTGCTTTCGTACTCTTTTTTAGTTGGTGAGTTGCAAGGTTCTCCAGTTTTTCCAAGATTTCACTAGCCTTACATGGTTTCAGTAGATAATCCTTCGCTCCTAACCGTAATGCCTGCTGGGCATAAGAAAATGTATCATAGCCGGAAAGAATAATAGTCTCAGGATAAAACCCTGCTGCTCTCGATTCCTTCAAGACCTCGATCCCTGTTTTGACCGGCATCTGGACATCCAATAGCATGACATCCGGATGATCCCGATAGATCAGATCCAATGCTTCCTGACCGTTACATGCATAATCAATCTTTGAAAAAACTGATGTATGCTTACTAATATAATTTTTCATAGCATTAAGAATATTTTCTTCATCTTCTGCGATTAATAAATGTAAACCCTCTTTCTCCATAAAAGCACCCCATCATTCATTCTTCTCACTCTTTAACTGCAGGAATCCTGATTGAGACCAAAGTTCCTTGCTGCGGCCTGCTTATTATTTTAATTTCGAAATCCGTCCCATACCGTAATTCCAAACGTTCTCTTACATTTCTAATTGCGTAACCGCCAACACGTTCATTTAACTTAGCATTGTCTGTCTTTCCGTATAGAATTTTGTCAGCTTCCTCCTGCTCCATCCCTATACCGTTATCGCAAATATTAAAAACCAGATAGTTATCTTCTTCAACTCCGGTAATATATACACAACCACCACGATCCTTAGCTTCTAAACCGTGTACAACCGCATTCTCTATAAAGGGCTGTAACGTAAGCTTGCCGATCCTATAATCACCAATCGACTCGTCTACTTGTATCACATAAGTGAGTCTTTTTGAAAATCTCATTTCCTGAATCTGAAGATAACAACCGATTAACTCAACCTCTTTTTTAACTGGAATCTCTTTGTTGCCATGACTTAATACCAGCCGGAACAAAGTTGATAAAGCCAGAATGTTACCAGCTATTTTTTCATTCCCTTCTTCTTCCGCCTGCCAATATAGAGAATCAAGAACATTATAAAGAAAATGCGGATTAATCTGGGACTGCAATGCATCCAGCTCGCTTTCTTTCTCTTTTATTTCCATGACATAGTTTGTATTAATCAATTCCTTAATATCCTCTACCATCCGGTTAAAGGATACTGCAAGACGTCCAATTTCATCCTCGTTTTCAACGGTGATATAAGTATCAAAGTCACCACTTCTAAATTGCTCCATGGAATCACATAACTGTTGTGTTGGCCTTGATAATGCCTTAGAAATCAATAATGAAAATGGTCCTGATCCTATTAGCAATATGACAATCAACACACCGGGTAACACGAGACCTTCTCGCATCTTTGATTTTACATTTTCAACTGGCAGTATATAACAGACACCGACGTCGGAATCCTTACACTTACTGATAAAAATATAGTTCTTATACTCAGTGAAAAATTTTGGTTCATCAACACAGGATGAATCCATGTACTTTTTTTCAATTATCCTAGTCAAAAAAGCTTCATCAACTTGCCCCACAGAGGAAAACACTTCTCCATCACTTGTGATTACAGCGATTCCTTCATTATTACTCTGAAGCATTTTGTTACAAATTTCGTTATAATTGAGAGCATCCACACCTAATACTAAAAATCCAATTTTATCCTTCTTAGATAGATCAAACAGCATTCTGCAGGCAACCACTTTATCTTTTCTGTTCTTTAGATAAATTCCTGGTTTTCCTGAATTTATTTTTTCCCAGATGACATCCCCTTTAGCCTGCAAAGCTTTCTTATAAATTGATAATTCTCTAACTTCTTCCAATGAAGTATTGTGTACACTAGCATCTCTGCTCTGATAATATGGGTCTAATCCATTCTCCGGATAAAGAATTAACGTTTTTATATGGCTCTTTATTGCCAGCATATCCTGCTGAAAGGAAATAGGTGTATTGTTATACCAAAAAAGATCGTCGTCTTCATAATTTTTCTTATCAGAAATCAACACTTTATGAATTTCACTATTCACAGCATAAAAATCTTCAATATCCAGCACATCCCGCTGCATATAACTGATGTCATCCCTTATAGTCTGGCTGAAACGCTTGTATAACTGAATAGTCTCAGCCTTGATCTGCCGGCTCTCGTTCACATACAAAAAAATAGAACTTGCAATGATTACAGGCAGTAAAATGGCATATATGGATACAATTATTTTATACCTTATCTGCATTTTTGAATAATAATGACTTATTTTTTTCAATTCACCACTTCTTCCTGTTTTTTCGCTATCTTTATCTTATCCCTTGACTGCTCCCATTGCAACTCCTTTTGTAATATGCTTATTTAGCATAAAGTACATGATTACCATAGGTGCTGCTGTCAATGACATTACCGCGAACTGCACTGCATAATTTGACGAATACAATCCTGTAAATTCAAGCACCGAGAACGGAAGAGTCCTCCATTTAGGACTATTTAAATAAGTGCTTGCCATCATGAATTCATTCCAGTTATTCAAAAAGGTCATAATAGATACCGTTACCAAAGAAGTCTTAAGTAGCGGTGTAATTATAATAAAGATGACACTGTAAATTCCGCAGCCGTCAATCAGGGCAGCTTCCTCGATTTCCCTAGGTATACTCTCCATAAAGCTGCAGGTCAGAAATAAGCCTTGCGGAAGAGAAAATGCAATATAAGGAATCAAAAGAGCCCAGATGGAATCATTGATTTGCAATCTGTCATAAATCATATAATTGGGTAACAGTGTTGCATGAATCGGAATCATCATTCCAAGAAGAATTAACCCCTTCACTACCTTTGATAGCTTCCAGTACATTCTTGAACATGCAAATGCCATGCATACTGAGATAAACAATACGATGATGACAGCAAGTACATTAATTAGGACACTGTTTTTTAAATATAGTAGGAAGTGACCATCAATGAAGGCTTTTACATAATTATCAAATCGTAACTTCTCAGGCCATACGAGAAGCCCATTCGTAAACATTTCATTATTGCTTACCAGAGAAAAATTAACGAGCCAGATCAAGGGAAAGATCTGAACTACTGCAAAAAGAATTAAAATACTCCACATAATAATCCTGCTTGTAGGATTTGGTCTTTTATTAATTACGCTATCGTTATTCATTGTTTAAGCCTCCGCTTTTTCTTTGAATATTCGGTTCAGGATAATGGTTGAAAGAATACAAATAGAAACAAATGCAACACTTATGGAATTACCATAACCGTACTTAAAGGAACTAAACGCTTGTTTATACAAGTAATTTGCCATAAACTGAGTCTCGTTTCCGGGTCCTCCGTTGGTCAGCAGATATACTGTCTCCATTTGTTTTAATGCGGTAATAACAGCAAGGGTCACATTCACCTGAATTACCGGCTTCATTAGCGGTAATGTTATTCTTAAAAATGATATTTTATTGTCCGCGCCGTCAATTGAAGCCGCTTCATATAGTGTAGGATCTATATTCTTAATACCGGTATAATAAATTAACATTCCCCAACCAAAGCCATGCCAGATTAAAACCACCAACACTGCCCAGATGGCAGTTCCCGTTCCAAGCATGTTAACTTCCCCTTTACCACCGAATATTTCAATGACATTGTTCAGTAAGCCAAAGCTCGGATTATAAATAAACTTCCACAGATAGGCGATGATTGCGACAGAAATAACATTAGGCAAGAAATATACGCATCGAAAAAATCCTTCCGCATGCTTTCCCAAGCGATCCAATATTGCGGCAGTGATAATAGCAAGAGGATGCTGAATCAGTATGAAGCCAGCTGCCAGTAACAACGAATTTCTCAGTGACAGCCAGAAATTGGTATCATGGATCAGTTCAATAAAATTTGTTCCACCGATAAAGTTATAATCTCCCAAACCGGAAAAATCCGTTAAAGCATAATAAACACTCAGGCAGATCGGAGCCAGTACAGCAAATACAAAGGTGAGAATACCCGGTAACACCAAGGATAATATAACTAGTTTATTACTATATGCTTTATGCATAACCCAATCCCTCTTTCTCTTACTTTCGTAAAAAGGGCGGTGACATAACTGTTTCATGCCAGCGCCCTTTCCTTTCCTAGTCATCACATTATTTTTACAGCATGATTTTCAAGTCAACCTGTTATTTATATACATTTTCCAGTCCAGTTAAAAATTCCTCTGATGTAATTTTTCCTATGGAAAGATCCTGTACGGAATCCTCAGTAACCGTCTTGAATTCAGTTGTTCCTAAATCTCCTAATGGTGAACCTGAAATGTTCGTTGATGTCTTAACAATTTGCATGAACTGTTTCTGAATCTCCGTCTCATTTCCGGTTTCAAATTGTGCAAAATCCTGAGCAGACATACATACTCCGTTTTCCCAAGCAAGTTTTGTCCAGCCTTCTGGTTTAAACATATAATTTAACAGCTTTCTTGCTTCCTCTTTTTGCGCTCCGCTGGAGGTTATGGAATATCCGCCACCGTTCCATGCTGTTATATCTGTTGCTGTTGCTTTCCCGCCCTGTATTACAGGCATAGTGAAAACACGGATATTATCACGAATTTCAGCAGGAATATCTTGATTGGTAGCCATACTCATATCCCAGCTTCCCATATAGTACATTGCTGACTGTGCATTCGTAAACAGGTTCTGAGCCGTGCCATAATCCGTTGTTTCAAATCCTATCTCGAATAAATCTCTTTGTGCAGACTCATACAACAGATCTGCTGCTTGCATAAAAGTTGGATCGGAAAAATCCTTGTTGGTGATTGCCGTCTTAACTTTATCCAGAATACCGGAACCATCAATCTTCATCATTAAATCCGTTATAAATATGTACAGAGGCCATTTGTCCCCACCGTCCATCGCAACCGGAATAATGTCTTCCGCGTTTATTTTATCAGCCAGTGTCAGTAATTCATCGTAGGTCTGTGGTACAGTCCATCCATGATCCTGAAACATTTTCTGATTGTAGTAAAAAGCAAGAACATCAGTATTTCTAGGCAGTCCGAAAATTACACCATCTTTACTAAAACCGTCCAGAGAACCATTTATGAATCCATATTCTTTGTAATCTTCCTCATGTAAAGGCTCCAGAATACCTGCGTCAATTACTTCATCAATAAATCCCGGCTGTCCCCATACACTAACCAGGTCAGGCATCTTGCTACCTGCTGCATATGCTTTAAATTTTGTCTTATAAGCTTCGTCATCCAGTGTCTCAACTTCGATTGTTACATTCGTATTCTCATCCATATAAGCATCGAATAGCGTTTGTTCAACAAATCCCTGGCCTGAGGTTCGGTCAGGAAGATTGGAGAATACTTTAATTGTTACAGGATCAGCAACGTCCTCAGATTTTTCTACGTCAGTCTGTTCCTTTGTTGTTCCATTCTCTGATGTCGGTTCCTTAGTACCCTTGGAACTACATGCTACCAGTGAAATTGTCAGTGCTAAAGTCAATATAACTACTAAAACCTTTTTCATCATAAACTTTTCTCCTTCTCCTTTTAGAAATGACTTTGTTAAAAAAGTTCATTTCGTTGTAATTCAACTATACCAATTATAATGAGTTGCTATAACTCATAGATTTTTGAAATGGTGTATTTTTTTTCACTTATCTTTAATTAAATCTTTTTAGTTCCTCAACGATACTCACACTTGCTGTTGATCCTATGCGAGTCACTCCTAAATCGATCATTTTCAAGGCATCCTCCAACGTCCTAATACCTCCGGAAGCTTTCACCTGAATCTCATCTTTAACGATGCTCTTCATGAGAGTAATATCCTCAGCCGTTGCTCCACCCGTACCAAATCCAGTCGATGTTTTGATAAAGTCCGGTCTGATATTGATGGCAATCCTGCATAGCTCTTCTTTTTCTTGTCTGGTCAGGTAACAGTTTTCAAAAATCACCTTGCTGATACGTCCTTTCATACGACATATCTCAATAATTTCTGCCATTTCCCTCTCAATATAGGCATAGTTCTTTTCTTTTAACTGCGTAATATTAATAACATAGTCAATTTCATCCGCCCCATCTTCGATTGCTTCCAAGGTTTCGAATTTCTTAACAGCAATACTTGTCTGTCCCAAGGGGAAACCGATTGCAGCTCCTACATGGACAGCGCTGTCCTTCAATATGGATTTGCATAATTTTACGGGTGCGGAGTTAATTGCAACCATTTTGAAGCCATAATTCATGCTCTCCTCACATAGCTTGATAAAGTCTGAGGACTCGGCATAGGCTCTTAACTGTGTATGATCGAAATATTGTGCGAGTAACTGTGGTGTAAGTGTAGTTTTATACATATTGATATTCTTTCCTTTCACGTTGACTATTTGCTATAAGATGATTATAATGCCAGTCGGTAAATCCTCTCTACATCTTCTGTTCCAAGTATCATAAAATTACCGAGACTCCCTTTTTGAGTTGCTCGCTTCGCCATGGTAGCAATACGGCCATCATCTATGCCCGCTTCAGACAGCCTTGTAGCTAGTCCAAGGGAGCGAAAAAATTCCTCAAGTTGATTTATTGTTTGTTGAATGAATTCTTCCTCTTTAATGCTTAATTCAACGAAATTATTGTCCACCAAAGTCCGATCAAGAACCCTTTCGGCAAATTGTAAAAATCGTGCCGGATGTTCCTTATAAACATACCTCATCCATGCCGGAATAATAATAGCCAGTCCTGCACCATGAGCAATTTCGTATTCTGCACTGAGTTCGTGTTCAATATTGTGACTAGCCCAATCTTCCTTCCTTCCCGAACCCAGAATACCATTATGTGCGATACAACCGGCCCACATTAGATTTGCCCATACATCATAATTTTCCGGATTTTTCAATACCTGAGGAAGTAGTTCAAGTATCGTCTTCATGGTCGCCTCACATAATCTGTCAGAGTACTCATTTCCACCAACCGGCTCGAAGTACCGTTCCATGACATGTGCAAAAATATCTGCACCACCTGCTGCGATCTGATTTTTCGGGAGTGTAAAACATAATTTGGGATTTAATATTGCAAATTTAGGAAAAGCTAGTTCGTTGACCATGGTTCGTTTCTCTATAGTATCTTCTTTCGTAATAACGCTAGCACAACCAGCCTCACTACCGGCTGCCGGAATGGTGAGAACAACTCCTACCGGTAGCATCTGTTCCGGTGTCTTACCCTCCATATAAAAATCCCATACGTCTCCATTGTAACACACTCCAGCAGCAATAGCCTTTGCAGTATCAATTACACTACCTCCACCTGCAGCTAAAATAAAGTCCACCTTATGTTCTTTACAAAAACGAATCCCCTGGTATACTAAAGACAGCTTTGGATTAGGTTGTACTCCTCCCAGCTCCACAAAAGAAATATTATTATCTTTTAATGACTCAATAATATCTTGATATGTACCGTTTGTTTTTAGACTTTTTCCACCATATACCAGTAACACTTTATGTCCATAACCTAATATTTGTTCTCCAACCTTCTTGTGCGCATCAGCTCCTAGAATAATTCTCGTTGGAGTGTAGGATACAAATTGATTCATATCAGATAATCCTCCTTACAATTGTTTCTAGCCTGTTCCATCATAATATAGAATGCCTGCCCTTCCGGAGCGTACCCTGGCTTGTCAAAAGTAGGTGCTCCACATACATCCTGTACAAGGCCGACTTCGTTTACTTTTTTGTCTGCTGCATTTCTTAATTTTTCTGCCCAGGGTAAGTAATCCGAGGGCATCCAGCCATCCAATACTCCACGATATATGGTATATGCCGTCATTTGTGACATATTTGTCTCGACAAAGGACTCCGTATCATCCAAAATATTATGAAACAATCCATCTTCTCTAGCATATCTTAATATACTGTCCAGTAACTCCAGTTCCATTTGTATCAGGCGGTGAATGTCTTTTTCATATTCCTCCTTAGGTAACATTGCTATGACCCTACCGATCCCACTAAGTGTCCATCCGTTTCCGCTTCCCCAATGAGACATATCATATGCATCCGGGGTATCGTATCCCCTTTCATCCCACATATGGTTTATCAGCCTTGCTTCTCTGTCATACAACTTATCCCAGTAGCCGTAAACCGCATTGAGTGCTTCCTTATAATATCCTGCTGCCGCCAGAAAAGGAGGTAGCATATAAATAGAATCTGCCCAGAACTGTTTTCCTGTTGTAAGATGATACAAAAGTCCCTGCCCATCACGAGGAGCTCTATCCAAAGTCCAGCAAACCAGTTTATCATACCCTTCTTTCAAATATCTACTATCGCTGATTCTGCAAGCACGAAGTAAGCCTTCCCCAACCGCACAGGAATCGGTTGCTCCGTCAGTTACTCCAATAACTGCAAGGCGACCATCCGGCAGGCTTCTATTTACCGCTTCATATGCCATTTGAACCAGTAGTTCGTACTGTCCTGTTTCCAACATCGCTTGCATAGCCACACCTTGTTCCCAGGAATGTCTTTGCATAGAAAGTAACATTCCTATTGCCTTATTTATTTTATCTGTCATAATTTCAAATCCCTTACTTCCTGTAGTCGTTGGTATATAGGTCTTAATGCTTCATATGACTGATTAAAAATATTATATAATTGTTGATATCTCTCACGAAACTTAGGATCAGGCTGAATTATTTCTTTCATCTTATTTATTTCATGTATTACTTTAAAATCAGGATACATTCCAATCCCAACTCCCGCGCAAATAGCGGCACCAAGGCTGGTTGCCTCAGAAACATAGGCAGGTATCCTGATTGGTTTGTTCCAAATATCAGATAAAATCCGGGTCCAGGCCTTTCCATTGGCTCCTCCGCCTATCATGACAATATCATTGATTGGTGTATCCTGTTCCAGAGCTTCAAGAATTAGGCGTAGATTGAAACCAACACCTTCCATAACCGCTCTGGTCATATCTCCATCAGAAGTATTTGCATTCATACCGATAAACGCACCTCTGGCTTTTGTATCCCACCTGGGAGAACGTTCTCCCAACAGATATGGTAAGAACAGCACACCACCGGCTCCTGGTTCGGACTGCATCACCTTATCATTAAGAAAATCGTCTTTATGTACCAATTCTCCAAAAAAAGTATCTCGATACCAGCTATAGGAATAGCCTGCGGCCTGCATGGTTCCACATGGTGTGAACAAATTAGGGTCCAGATGCAACCAGTTAAAGGTCCGCATTTCCTTATCGAATAATGGTATATGGGAAGCTTTTGAAATCCATGAGGAGGTACCTAATACATTATAGGCACTTCCTTCTTCCACTACTCCGGCTCCCACGCAGGCACAGCTCCCATCTCCTCCGCCAATAATAACAGGTGTTCCGGGGAGCAGACCGGTTTCCATAGCAGCTTCTGCAGTAATCATACCTGCTCTTGCGGTAGAAGGGAACGGATCGGGTAATAGATCTTCTCTGATATCCCACGCTAGTAGTAGTTCCTTGCACCAGCATTTATTCATGATATCGAATAAATTTGTTCCTGAAGCATCGCTGTAATCTGTCACCATATTACCGGTCAAGCGGTAATTCAAATAATCTTTTGCTTGTAATATTTTATAACACCTCTGATAAATATCAGGCTCGTTTTCTCTAATCCACAATAATTTAGCTGCAGTATAGGATGCACTGATGCGATGCCCGGTTATACGATATACCTTCTCCATCGCAATTTGATCTTTCATCCATGCTTCTTGCTTTACTGCCCTGGTATCTGCCCATATAATCATATTACGTAACGGAATTCCATATTTATCTACCGGTAGGCAGCCCATCATCTGAGCACTAAACGATACCGCTTCTACTTCTTTACTTGTAATTCCGGCTTTTTGAAGCAGTTCCTTTGTTGTTATACAGACAGCTTTCCACCAATCTTCTGCTCTTTGTTCTACGAAGCCGGAATGTGGATAATAAGTAGGATATGAATAATGTACGCTTTCTTTCAAATTACCGTTTTGTTCATACAAAACCGCTTTATTACCACTGGTTCCCAAATCATGTGCAATGATATAGTTTCCCATGTTACCTTCCTTTTCTCTGTATTTTAGAGTGACAATTCCACTAAGGTTGCTGGCATTTCATGCTTTAGATTCACTTTATCCGGCCCTGTTACCAGATCAAAGCAGGAAGCTATTATTTTTCCATTCCATACAATAGGCTCTCCCGGTTGGTCAAGTCCTCCATCTACACCTGTGCAGTCAGGGCTCTGAGCTATTCGTTCTACTTTTCCCTCAGGTGTGATTTTTGCAATGGCATTGGCGCAAAAATCCGCTACGTACAGATTTCCATCCTCATCAAATATCATACCATCCGTACTCTGCAAATGTTCTGCGTCTTTTGCATAGATGACATCTTCTTTCACTTTTCCATCCTCGGTAAAACTAATCTTATGCACTTCTCCATCACCGAAATTACCGACATACATATTACCTTCCTTGTCAAATGCAATACCATCCGCTCCATACTGGCAGTCAGGATTTTCAGTGACAAATGTTATCAGAAGATGTTTATCTTCCAGTGAGTTGGTAATCCGGATGTTTTCCTCCTCCAAACCAAACCGATAGACACAGCTCGTTAGTTTTCCGTCAGGACGTTTTACCGGGTGAAGATAGCTTTGTGTAACATACATAAAGTTACCCATGATTCGAATTCCGTTTGGATGTTCCATATGCTCTGCTACTACTACAGTTTTTTGAATATTTCCTTCCTGATCCACAGTTACTTTTAGTACTCTGCCTTTATTTAGTAGATCTTCCCTTCCACTCCAACCTTGGTTATCGCAGAGATAAACATTCCATTCCTTATCAAAAGCAATTCCCATGTTTCTAGCCACACCCGTTTCCGGATGGACAGGCACATCAAACCATTTCGTAACGCATCCGGATTTACTTATTTTTACTACACAGCCGGACATCTTTTCCTCTGCATAGTTTGGGCAAGAAAGTATAAGATTTCCCTGGTTGTCAATTGCCATTCCGTCCGGTGTACAGATATAATCGGGTAAAATACAAAATAATTTGCTTTCCAGCATCACAATTTCCTCCTCCTATTCATATTTGATCACAATTTTCTTTGTTGTCTTGCATCTCTCTTCTACCAGGGAAAAAGCATCTAGAATATGCTCAAAGTCAAATACATCAGATATGAAGTCCATTGGTTTCAGAACACCCTGATTGATCCAAGCCATAATCTGTGCGTGTGCTTCTCCTTCTTCTTTTTTACTTGGCCACTGAACAAATTGGAGAGTCCAATTGTAAGGAGCTTTTGTCCAGTCAATTTCCATGTAAGGCTTTGTAGATATACCATAACAGCAGATTTTTCCATTATAACGCACCATTTCCATTGCCTGATTAATGAGTGTGTTAATTCCCACCGCGTCCACTACATAATCTATTCCATCCGGGAAAAGTTTTCGTACTTCCTCGACCAGATCACACTGGGTACTGTTAAAGGCATAATCGGCGCCCATCTCCAATGCAGCCTGCACTTTTTCATCCACAACATCCGCTGTAATCACGGTTTTCAATCCTAGGAGTTTTGCGAACTTCGTAAAGCACAGCCCCACTGGCCCTGCCCCAATAATCAGGGCTGATTCATTTGCTTCAAAACCGAATCTCTTGATAGAACTCAACACCTCTCGGAAGGTCACTATCATGGCAGCCCCGACTGCATCGACTTTGTCCGTTGGTTTTATAATCGATTGTGCTAGATAGCTCTCATTCCAAAAAGGAGTCCCTTCTCCCATACCATTTGCAGTGTATGCGTCTGCATCACCCACTACTGCAAATTCAGAATAAGCACCCCATCCAGAAGCATAACCGTTTATTTTTTCTTCCAGAAATGGAAGTAAAACAATATCACCAACGTCGAGATTTTTCACTTTTTGACCTATTTCTACTACTCTTCCAACACCTTCATGTCCCAATATTGCCGGGTATGTATCAAAATTCTTAAACTGCTTATGAATCAGTTTTGTATCTGTTCCATTACAGACACCACAGCTTAGCATTTTCACCAAAGCCTGACATTCGCCATACGTTGGTTTCTCTATCTCTTCCACGGAAAGCTTTCCCTGCGCATCTACAATTAATGTTCTCATAAAAAAATCCTCCTTATAATTTACTTGTGGCACGGATTTAATACACCTTACAGTAATTATAAAGAATCGGGTATTGTCATGGAACTTATTATTTTTTGATTTCGTGTAAGATTTTTCAATCTCAATAGTTTTCGATTAAACCAATTTCTTCAAAAAGTATGAATCAGTTACACTAAAATACAGAAGGAGGTGCTCCCGCACCTCCAATCCTTTCAATAAGGAAAAGCACCGGCCCAAATGGATCGATGCTTTGACTACCTATAAGGCCGGCATTATTATTTCAACCTTAGTCCCCTCATTCAACTTACTATTTATGATCAACCCATATTTATCACCGAATGTGAGCCTAATTCTTTTTTGAAT
>JAQZBA010000226.1 GCA_029239365.1 Herbinix sp.
CGTAGTTCAGCTCCTAACATCAATGGAGACCGGAAGATAGACCATAAGGTCATCATCGTAATCTGTTCATCCTTTGTAAAGTTAGTAAATCTGGAGTGCATATCATGGCCAGGGGTATTAATTCCGATATGCCCTACCGGAAGCATATCACAATCAGGCCAGCAGCCCTCTCTTACATGGGAGCTCCAGGTATTACAACGCTCAAACATATGAAAAAGCTGGGTCCAATTGTCCCAAAAGTCTCCTGTTATTCTCCACATGTTCGCGTGAGTGCAAAGATGGTCGGCTTCTTCTATAATTGCCGGTCCCGGTGATAAGCTTAATACCATATCCCTGCCGCAGCAATCAATCGCTTTTCTGATTAATTCTATTTCACGTCTTGCGGAATAAGGTTGCAACGGTTTGAATTCCGTATTGCAGATGTCATCTACTTTAACAAAATCCACACCCCATTCTGCGTATAGTTCAAACAAAGAATTATAATATTCCTGTGCACCCTCTGCCTCAGAATTAACGCCGTACATATCCGTATTCCAGGAGCAGACAGAAAAGCTTTGGGCAATATCACGCGCGGTTACATTACTCCCTTTGATCGGCGTTGCTGCATGAACAGCTTGCCTCGGGATACCTCGCATGATATGGATACCGAATTTCAACCCAAGCTTATGGACATAATCACTGATTGGTTTAAATCCTTTTCCATCAGCGGAGGACGGAAAACGATTGGCCGCAGGAATTAAGCGAGAGTATTCATCCATCTCCAGCGGATAGAAGTGATTATATTCCGTAGATTTCGCTTTTGGTTCATACCATTGAATATCACATACAATATATTCCCATCCGAATTCTTTCATATGCTCCGCCATATAATCCGCGTTACCTTTTAACTTCTCCTCGGTAACCGACGCGCCGTAACAGTCCCAGCTATTCCATCCCATGGGTGGTGTTTTTGCACATTCATTTTTACTCATTCTTTTTCTCCTCCTGTCGTTCCTGCCAGGGAATCTAAAATAGTTGAATCCCATATGTGTAGTAAATAATTGAATCAAATAAATTTTTGATGATACTTTTCACTTGCTTCTGTGGTATTATATATAAGTATAGAGAGCATTTGCCTATTACTCAAGAATTTTAATTTGATAAAAGAGGTGTTTTTTTGATGTCCTGTGAATTTAAGACTTTTTATTTTGCATCCTTTGATGAATTTCCCAACCCACCTTTTGAACTGAAGGATATGGGTATCGAATACCGTAAAACTCCAGACTATTATTTTGATAATAACGATAGAAATATGCAGGGCTATCTCTTTCAATATACGCTCAAAGGCTATGGAATGTTTGAGACGAACCATCAGGTTCATCGAATTGAACCCGGTCAGGCCTTCTTTGTTAAAATTCCGGATGACGAAAAATATTATTGCCCCGAGCTCACTCCTGAGGATGGTTGGCAACTTCTCTATATTCACTTTGAAGGGACCTCGGTTGCACCTTATTTTGATAAAATCATTCAAAAAACAGGTAAGATTATGAAGCTTGATCCGAGTAGCCGAGTCATACAATACCTACTCAAGCTACAGGAAGATCTGAAAAATGGGATGAAGATTCAGCCCTTTGACGGAAGCGAAATCGTATTTCATTTCTTATCCCTTTTATGTAGAACTGTTGCCTATAGTCAGGACGCATATTGTACAAAAACAAGACTGGCCATAGAATATATGGAGAGTGAATATGCCTCTCTTAACGGAATTAATTCTTTGGCTGACAGATTAGGTATTTCATGGAGTCATTTTACTAGGGAATTTACCAAAGAAACCGGAATTAATCCCATCAAGTATTTAACGAATATACGGCTGCAGAACGCGATGCAATTACTGATCAATACCGATCTATCCATCCATGAAATTGCTATTAAGTGCGGCTTTTCCTGTGGTAATTATTTTGGTAAGATATTCAAGAAAAGCAGACATGTCTCACCCTATCAGTTTCGGATTGAAAAAAGAACTTGAGATAGAAAGGATATAGACGGATGAACATAATTTTCGTATCGGAACTCGCTGACAAAGCATTAATCGACTATTTGAACACCAGAGGTTCTGTGATTCTTGTTCCTAAGGATGATCGGTTTGAGAGTAGAACCAGCAGTCATCCGGATCTAGTGATCTCAATCATTGATGATACCTTAATCATTGATGAACATGCTCATAGTAATATCTATAAACAGCTTGATGTCTTGGGTGTTCCTTATGTGGTGGGCAGCTCTAGGCTTGCTGCAGTCTATCCTCAGGACATCGCTTATAATGCAGTGATCACCAAGGATTTCTTAATCCATAATCTTGATTATACAGATTCTCTTCTCTTAATGCACAGTACCGATACCCATAAGAATTTAATCCATGTAAAACAAGGCTATACCAAATGCTCTACTGTTGTGGTGAAGGATGATACTGTGATCACCGCTGATCAAGGCATCTACAAGGCAGCAAAGGATCTAATGAATGTACTTATAATTCAACCGGGACATGTATTGCTTGGGGGAGAAGAGATCGGTTTCCTAGGGGGTGCCAGCGCTAGTTTTGATGACACGGTTGTATTTCATGGGGATTTAAGTAAGCATCCCGACTTCTTAAGAATTGCTACGTTCCTTGAGGAGGCACATAAGAACCTGCATTACTTTACGGAATTCCCCTTAACGGACATCGGTTCCATCCTTATTTTTCGTCATCAAGACAAAATTAACGAAGAGAATCGGAGTAACCAAAAGCATGTCAATATCCCCATCTTTATATCACATGAAGGCTGTCCCAATGATTGTGTTTTCTGCAACCAGAGAAAGATCACTGCTAAGGCGAATGCAATGACTCTCCCGGAAGTCTCCGAGCAGATTCAGACCTACTATTCTACACTGGATGATAAGACGTATATTGAAATTGCCTTCTTCGGAGGAAGCTTTACAGGCATTGATACCGGTCTACAAGAGAATTATCTTAAGTTAGCATATGAATATAAGAAGGCAGGAAAGATACAAGCGATTCGCCTGTCGACCAGACCGGATTACATTACAAGAGATATTCTTGACCGATTAAAGCATTATGAGGTCGATACCATAGAGCTTGGAGTTCAATCCTTAGAGGAGGAGGTTCTTAAGGCCTCGAACCGAGGGCATCTGGTATCTGATGTCTATGAAGCGGTTCGATTAATTCGGGCTTATGGCTTTCGGCTTGGGATTCAATTAATGGTGGGTTTGCCTGAGGATACAAAAGAAAGAGCGATCCTCTCCTCTAAGCTTACCGCTTTACTAAAACCGGAGTTCGTTCGTATCTATCCGACCCTGGTAATTAAGGAAACCGAATTGTTGGAGCTTTACAAACAAGGAAAGTATCAACCTTTATCACTAGAAACAGCAGTTGATTGGACGAAAGGAATGTATCAGGTATTTTTAACCAGTCAAATCCCTGTCATTCGGATGGGCCTACAACCAACAGATTTGATCGCCGAAGGTAAGGAGGTCCTATATGGCCCCTTTCATCCCGCATTTCGGCAGCTTGTAGAAAGTTCTTACTTTCTGGACTATGTCAGAAGAATGCTAAGTGAACACCGTGTTATTACTGATGAACCTGCGGTTATAAAGATCTTGTGTAATCCTAAGGATTTATCACAGGTAATTGGGCACAAACGGAGGAATCTAATTGAGTTGAAAAGTGATTACCCTAATATAATGATTGTGGCTGATCATAGTATAAAACAAATGTCACTTCAATACATGCTAACATATAAATAAACGATTAAGAGGTCATCCGGTTTAGAGGTTGTCCGGTTTAAATCACCAAAACTGAGTGACCTCAAACAATTAAATTAATGAAAACACAATAAATAATATTCTGCTTAAAATCTCCGCATACTAAAGAAAAAAAGAGGTGATTTTATGGCAGTGGCACACAAAAGTGCTATATCGGTTGGACTTCTTTATATTCCCGTTGGTCTTTATAAAACCACAAGAGATATCTCTGTATCGTTTAACCAACTCTGCAAGGATACTCATGAGAGAGTTAAATATAAAAAAATATGTCCTTCCTGCAATACGGAAGTGACCGGTGATGGTATTGTAAAAGGATACGAATATGAAAAAGATAAGTATGTAACCTTCACAGAGGACGACCTAGAAAAGATTAAGAATAAAAAAGACAAGACAATTCATATTCTTCACTTTGCGAAATTGACAGATGTTGACCAAATCTATTATGAAAAGAATTATTATGTGGTCCCGGAACCAGGAGCGGAAAAGGCCTGCGAATTATTGAAGCAAGCTATGTTAACTCAGAAAAAGGTTGCAATAGCTAAGACCGTGATCGGGACTACGGAAAATCTTATCGTATTATATCCTACCAAAGATGGAATCATTGCAAAAACACTATTTTATCAAGCAGAAATTCAAACGGTACCGGTTTCCACCACGAAACCGACCATAGAAAAAGCAGAACTAGATATGGCTAAGACGATGATAGATACAATGACTTCCGTCTTTGACCCAAGCTTGTATCACGATGAATACCAAGAGAAATTGCGAACAGCAATTGAGACTAAGATTGCGGGTAAGGAGATAGTATCAGCAGATACAAGAAGACCGGATAATGTAATCGATCTCATGGAGGCTATGAAAAAGACAGTAGAAATGTCACAAAGAGGAACCGCATAATGGATATCTTTGATTCTAAAAATATCAGTCCAATGCTAATCTCTGAAATGATGGAGCCTTTTGATTCTGAAGATTATATTTACGAAATTAAGTTTGATGGAATACGGAGCATCTCTTACTTAGATAAGGACACGGATACGAGAAATAAAAGGAATAAACTTATGACTCCGATCTTTCCCGAGTTAGCAGACCTATATCAGCAAGTGAAAGATAAGTGTATCCTAGACCATGAGTTAGTAGTATTAAAAAACGGAGTTCCTGATTTCTACGAAGTACAAAAACGTGCTTTAATGAGTAATCCATTCAAGATTAAATTAGCTGCCGAGAGATATCCCGCCAGTATCATCGCTTATGATATTTTATATTATAATAATAAAGATATTACTATGCTTCCCCTATTGGAGCGGAAGAAGTATCTGGAAGATACCGTGATTGAAAACAATTTGATAGCCATCTCAAGATATGTTGAGAACAATGGGATTCAGTTATTTGAATTGGTTAAGCAACAAAACCTGGAAGGGATCGTTGCAAAGAAGAGACAAAGCCTATATTGGCAGGGGAAGAAGACGAAAGACTGGATTAAATGCAAGATAATGGCTACTGACGATTGCGTCATTTGTGGTTACATTCCAAAGGAAAACAACATGACAAGTCTAGTCTTAGGTCAATACGATGGTAATGATGTAGTATACCGAGGCCATGTAACCTTAGGAGTGAGCATGAGACTCCTACAGCAACAAGGCTTTACGGTAGCTAAAGAATCGCCCTTTGAATACATTCCAAAGGGTAATGAAGAAGCTACCTGGATGGAGCCGACTCTCGTAGGTATCGTTGAATCTATGCCTACGGAGAAAGAAGCCTTTAGGCAACCAACGTTTAAGGGATTTAGGGATGATAAGTCTCCTAGAGATTGCCAAATAAACAATATAAATTGATGAATCAATTCACTTGTCAGAAATAAACTACAGATCAATCTGCTAGCACACAGAAGAGAGGCTATTGGCCTCTCTTCTGGATTCTAATGCTATTACTTACTTATAACGATACACTCCCATGGTTCTAACGATAATTTATTTTCGCCTGCTACCAGCAATATATTCTCAGTAGTCATTAAATCTTTCCCCTCAAAATCCTGTTCCATGACAAACTGTACTTCAGTTGTTTGGTTCGATAGATTTAATATGGCAAGAATTTTATCCTCGTTCTTATGACGTTGATAGATCAATACCCGTTCCTTCGATGACTCCAGGAATTGAATTTCTCCCCCCTCATCACCGTTCCATAGAGCAGGATGCTCCAGCTTCAGATGGATTAACTTAGTAAGCAGCTCCTCATTCTGAAAATCTTCCCATATAATCTCATCCTTATCAAAGAATTCCAGTCGGTGGTTCAAATTAACTTCCTGCCCGGAATAGATTAACGGCATACCCGGTACTGTAAAGATCAACGTCAGCATAGCCTGCTGCGCTACTCCCATTCTTTCTTCTACGGTACCGATCCAGGAATTCTCATCATGATTATCTATGAAATGAAGGGGATACGCTCCATCCGGATAATTCTTTACCTTATTCTTAAAATAACTTGCAAGACTACTTGCTTTTTTCGTACC
>JAQZBA010000227.1 GCA_029239365.1 Herbinix sp.
ATAATTTAATTAACATGATTCAAACAGCAACAAGGATTTATATTAATTCGTATCACAATAGAAGCTGTCATCCAAGGGTTGGTGGCTTCTATTTATGTCTTCGAAATTATGCCTAAGACAGTAATAGCCTTCCACAAGGGAATTTAGATCGCTTTGGGATCCATATTCGCGTGAATGGAAGTTGACTGTAAAATATTTCTTGTTTTATAGTAGTCAATTTGTTATACTACCCTTAAGCAAATGATTCCTTCATTGTGGAGAGACAATGAAAGGAGTAAGTATGTTCAGTAAAACATTTAGTGCAGCAATTCATGGAATTGATGCATTGATTGTATCTGTGGAAGCAGATGTCAGTGACGGCTTACCTATCTTTGATATGGTAGGTTATCTTGGTTCTGAGGTGAAGGAAGCACGGGAGAGAGTGCGAATCGCACTGAAGAATTCCGGCTATATGCTTCCGGCCAAGCGTATTACGGTGAATCTATCACCGGCTGATGTACGCAAAGAAGGAACGGCATTCGATCTGCCGGTCGCTATCTCAATTCTTATGGCCTTTGGCCATCTTCCCGAGGAGTGTCTTAAGGATACTATAATCATCGGGGAACTCAGCTTGAATGGTAATGTGAATAAGGTGAATGGTGTTCTGCCAATTGTGTATTCCGCAAGAGAGCAGGGCTTTAAAAAGTGCGTCGTCCCAAGGGAAAATGCTAAGGAAGGGGCTGTTGTCAGTGGAATACAGACCTACGGTGTATCCTCTCTATTAGAAGCAGTGAAATTATTAAGCGGTACGTCGGACCAGGTCCCGGAGTATGTGGATGTACAACAACTTTTTGCTAGAGAAGGGAAAGAAGAACTAATTGACTTTTCTGAGGTGGCAGGACAGAGGGCAGCCAAAAGAGCCATCGAGATTGCAGTAACAGGAATGCATAATATTCTGATGATTGGCCCCCCCCGGCTCGGGCAAGACGATGCTGGCGAAGCGAATCCCTTCGATTATGCCTGACCTTTCCTTTGAAGAAAGCATGGAAATCTCTAAAATATACAGTATTGCAGGTCTCATGGACCAACAGGCGTTAATCTCAATAAGACCCTTTCGCAGTCCTCATCACACCATTACCACCACAGCCTTAATCGGTGGAGGAGGGATTCCTAAGCCTGGAGAAATCAGTCTGGCACATCTTGGCGTCCTATTTCTGGACGAACTCCCTGAATTTCAAAAAAATACAATTGAAGTGTTACGACAACCACTGGAAGATAAGTCGGTCACTATAGCCAGACTCAATGCTTCCTACAAATATCCTGCCGGGTTCATGTTGGTCTCTGCCATGAATCCTTGTTCCTGTGGGTATTATCCTGATCGGAACCGCTGTAATTGCTCGGTGAATCATATAAAACGTTATCTAGGAAGGATATCACAGCCACTACTCGATCGGTTTGATATCTGTATCGAGGCGCTGCAGATGAATTATAAGGATCTCCAGGTTCAGGAGAAGCAGGAGAGCTCTGAGGAGATTCGCCATAGAGTAGCCCAGGCAAGAAGGATTCAACTGGAACGTTATCAGGATCAAAATATCTATTTTAATTCCCAATTATCACCCAGAACGATTAAGAAGTATTGTAAACTTGATGAGAAGGAACAGTCATTGTTGGAGGAGGCATTTAATAAGATGAATCTCAGTGCCAGGGCTTATCACCGCATTATCAAGGTGGCACGAACTATTGCTGATTTGGATCAGAGTGAGCGTATCACTACGAAGCATATCAGCGAGGCAATCTGTTATCGTTCCATCGACCAGAAGTATTGGGGTGAATAGTGTGAATTAATGCAAGGCATTAATTCACACCTCATAGTTTGTGCCTGCGAAATCCTCGGCACAAACTAATACAAAGGGTAGGTATTGTGTAATAATTAGGGCATTAACCTGATAGTTTGTGCCTGCGAAGCCCAAGTGTAAAGGACAGCATGGCGCGAACTTGATGACTAAGTATTGGAGAGAGGTACATAGAAGTAAGTAGGATAAGAATAAGTGTAGAAGAGAATGTAGAAGAGTATGTAGAAGAGAATGGAGAAGAAAATGGATCAAATGGAATATAGGTATTGGTTAGCGAATCTGCCCAATATTGGGGTGAAGAAAATAGAGCGGCTGCTCGACATTTATGGTAATTCTGAGAATATCTTTCGGTCAACGAATGAGGAGCTCTATGCACTCAAGAAGGAGGGAGCTTTTGCAGAGCATATGAGTGAAAAAGATTTAGAGACAATTACGCAACAACGGGACATTGATATGATACATAGGAATTATACTAAACTAATCAATAATGGCATATATTTTGTCTCAAGGGAGGAGGATGACTATCCGGAAAAATTACGGAACATTTTCGGAGCCCCTTACGCTCTTTATGTGAAGGGGCGGCTTCCTAGAAAACAGGATAAGCTAATTGCCATCGTTGGTGCAAGAGAGTGTTCACCCTATGGTAAGGAGATGGCTAAGTATCTTGCCGGTGCAATAGCCAAGGAAGGAATTATGGTCATTAGTGGATTGGCCAGAGGAATTGATTCCTATGCACATCAAGGAGCACTAACCGTTGGTGGAGGAACTTATGCAATCATGGGTTGCGGCATTGACAACTGCTATCCGAGAGAAAATATTAATCTATATATGGAAATGCAGAAAGAAGGAGGAATCATAAGCGAGTATGCACCGGGGATTCAGCCCCTCGCTGGTAACTTTCCTATGCGAAACCGTATTATCAGTGGACTTAGTGATGGAATATTAATAATAGAAGCAAAAGAAAAAAGTGGTTCACTAATTACAGTGGATTATGGTCTTGAACAGGGGAAAGAAATCTATGCCTTACCTGGCAGAGCTACAGATCATCTTAGTGAAGGATGCAATAACCTGATTAAGATGGGTGCAAAAATGGTTACCTCTCCAAAAGATATATTAGAAGATTTGCTCCCCCAATATGTTGAAAATGCAGATCAATCAGGACATGGTAATATTGTACTAAGTGCCAAGCAATATAAAGTATACTCCTGTGTGAATGCTGATCCAAAGCATATAGAAGAGATTAGCCTACTTACCCAGCTGCCAATGGAACAGTTAATGGAACAGTTGCTTGAATTAGAGTTAAGAGGGCTGATAAGGCAGACCTTAAAGAACTTTTATTGTAAAGAATTGTAGAGATATTAAAATAATCATTGCAATATGGGTATTATTGGTATACAATGAACGAAATTCTGAGTATATACAGTAGAATAGACCATAATTCGAGGTTTTTAATAATTTGATATAATTAGGGGTAAAATTAGTTTTATCAGGATATGTTATCTTGTTGTATTTTCTGCTTAATTATAAACAAACTATGGACTATTTGAAAAAAAATAATAAACTTCTTGAAAAAGATTGTGAAATAGTATATGCTTCTCTTTGTTTGGAGCCAAGTATATTGAGAATATAGCCAATTAATCGGGACTTTCGACGGATATTCTATTGTAAGAGCAGAGTGATTAGGAGCTTGGAGTCTAAATGATACAGTCGATGAACAGGATTTTATCATGTAGGATTGAACTAACGATAGAAAGCACACTTCGTGAACTTACTATTGTCATGAATTAATTGATATTCATATAACGATTATCTAAATGTAGAAATGAGGGAAGCACTTAATGCCAAAATATCTTGTGATTGTTGAATCACCAGCAAAGGCTAAAACAATTAAGAAATTTCTTGGTGCAAATTATGAGGTTCTTGCATCGAATGGCCATGTCAGGGATTTGCCCAAGAGTCAATTGGGATTCGATATAGAAAACGATTTTGAACCAAAGTATATCACAATTCGAGGGAAAGGAGACTTACTCGCCAAGCTTCGTAAAGAAGTCAAGAAGGCGGATAAGGTGTATCTTGCAACTGACCCTGACCGTGAGGGAGAAGCAATCTCCTGGCACTTATCTCAGACTCTGAAGTTGGAAGATAAGGATTCTAGCAGAATCACCTTCAATGAGATTACTAAGAATGCAGTGAAATCTTCCATCAAACAAGCCAGAGACATTGATATGGATCTGGTGAATGCGCAGCAAGCAAGAAGAATGCTCGACCGTATGGTTGGTTATAGAATCAGTCCGCTACTTTGGTCTAAGGTTAAGCGTGGTTTAAGTGCGGGCAGAGTGCAATCCGTAGCACTCAGATTAATCTGTGATCGCGAAGATGAAATTAATGCTTTTGTTCCTGAGGAATACTGGACACTGGAAGCAGAATTCGATATAAAGGGTAAGAAAAAGCCTTTAGTTGCGAAACTAAATGGAGCCAAAAAGGAAATCCGTAATGAAGCTGAGATGAAGGAGATCCTTTCACGTCTTGAGAATGCGGTCTTTAAGGTTGGCGAGATTAAGAAGAACGAGCGTATACGGAAAGCACCACTTCCGTTTACTACCAGTACACTTCAACAGGAAGCTGCGAAAGCACTCAACTTCTCTACTCAAAAGACGATGCAATTAGCTCAACAATTATATGAAGGTGTTGACATCAAAGGTCATGGAACTGTCGGTCTGATCACTTATCTTCGTACCGACTCTGTTCGCATCAGTGATGAAGCAGATCAGGCTGCGAAGCAATTCATAAAGTCTCAATATGGCGAAAACTTTGTTGCTCTGGAAGTAAACCAGGGACGTACCGGTAAGAAGATTCAAGATGCCCATGAGGCAATCCGTCCTACCTATGTTGAGTTTACACCGGAGGAAGTTAAGCACGATTTAAACAGAGATCAATTCCGTCTTTATCAGCTAATATGGAAACGTTTTATTGCTAGTAGAATGCAATCAGCAAGATATGAAACTACAACGATTAAAATTGAAGCTAACGATTTGAAGTTCACCTCGTCCTCCTCTAAAGTTGTTTTTGATGGATTTATGAGTGTGTATACACCGGAAGAGGAAGAAGAGGAATTAGGAACTCCTGACGAAAGTCTGAAGGAAGGCGATTCGCTTTCCTTAATTAACCTCAACCATAGTCAGCATTATACCCAACCACCTGCCCACTACTCGGAGGCTTCTCTGGTAAAGGCGCTGGAAGAGCTGGGAATTGGTCGACCCAGTACTTATGCACCAACAATTACAACAATCATTGTAAGACGTTATATTATTAAAGAAAATAAGAACTTATACGTAACTGAGCTTGGTGAAGCAGTGAACAATATAATGAAAGCAGCCTTCTCCAGTATCGTAGACGTGAATTTTACAGCAAACATGGAATCCTTGCTCGACTGTGTTGAAGATGGCACTGTTCAGTGGAAGACTATCATAAGTAATTTCTATCCTGATTTAGAGGTGGCGGTGACAAACGCCCATATAGAACTAGATAAGATCAAGATTGAAGATGAAGTATCCGACGAGATCTGTGAAGAGTGCGGAAGGAATATGGTGGTCAAATATGGTCCTCATGGCAAATTCTTAGCTTGCCCCGGCTTCCCCGATTGTAAAAAGACGAAACAGTATCTTGAGAAGATCGGTGTTGCTTGTCCTAATTGTGGCAGTGATATCGTGGTCAGAAAGACAAAAAAAGGCAGGAAGTATTATGGCTGCGTGAATAATCCTGATTGCGTATTCATGACCTGGCAGAAGCCTTCCTCCACTCGCTGCGAAAAATGTGGCGGCATCATGGTTGAAAAGGGTAACAAACTTGCCTGTGAAAATGATAAATGTGGTTTTGTGAAGATTGTGGAGTAGAGCAGAAGATGACTTTTCAAATTGTGACAAAATAGTTTGTTTTTTTCGAAAATACGCAAAATTGGCTATAATAAATGAAAATTATATAAAAATGTGTGTCAAAATACAGATAAGCCTATTGTTTTTAGTGATAATATGTGATAAAATTGAAAAGGTAGTACAATTAGAAATAATTCCTAAATTGTATTTCATCTTCCGATAATACTTATCATTGGATAGCATAGTGTTGTTTGGAAACCTAGAGGGATATGAGAGAACTGGGAGGACTATGTAATGAGTGTACAGTTATTAGATAAAACAAGAAAGATTAATAACCTACTGCATAATAATAATTCGCATAAGGTTGTTTTTAATGACATCTGTGTGGTCTTGAGTGAAATACTGGCATCCAATGTATTGGTGATAAGCCGTAAGGGTAAGGTGCTTGGTGTCAAGAACCGTAATGATATCACTGAAATCAAGGAATTAATCAAGGATGCAGTTGGAAGACATATAGACGGCTTGTTGAATGAAAGACTATTAAACATATTATCAACGAAAGAGACCCTGTTCTTATATAAGAATGGTCCTCAATATACTTTGGATGATATCATATTAAGTGAGTATGGAACTACCGTTGTTGGTCTTGAGATGATGCGTTCTGTGAATGAAGAGAATGCAGAAGAGAATAGAAAGGTTCAAATTGTGAAATCAGCAATTAGCACCTTATCCTTCTCAGAATTGGAAGCAATCTCTCATATCTTTGATGAGTTAAAAGGGAATGAAGGAATTCTGGTTGCAAGTAAGATTGCAGACAGAGTAGGGATAACAAGATCAGTGATTGTGAATGCTCTTCGTAAATTTGAGAGTGCCGGTGTCATCGAATCACGATCTTCGGGAATGAAAGGAACCTATATCAGAGTTCTGAATGATGTGGTTTTTGAAGAATTGAAAAATTTGAATAATCAATAATAAAAGGATTTGGAAAGCAAAAGGATTTGTGGGCAAGGGCCTCATGAATCCTTTTTTTGTTATAAAATATTAATATAAATCACTACTTATAACTCGTATGAATAATTATAAATATTGATTGTATGGTAGGAAAT
>JAQZBA010000228.1 GCA_029239365.1 Herbinix sp.
CGTTCCGCTTAAGAATCAGTTTCTTGATTCGATTCCGAAAGAAGATATTAGGAGAAATCCCAAGGAAATAACTTTAAAGAGGGTAGCGGACTATCTGGAAGAGCTAAGTCTATCCCCGGATTTACTGAATGCGTATCCCTTCCAGCTTTCCGGTGGAATGAGGCAGCGTGTTATCATAGCATTGGCTACCTTTATGTCTCCTAACGTAGTATTGGCAGATGAACCGACTACCGCTCTTGACGTTGTTGTTCAGAGGGGTATTCTTATGATGCTTATGCGTCTTCAAAAGCAGTTAAGGAACACAATGGTGATAGTAAGTCATGATATGGGTGTACATTACCAGATCACAGATCGTATGGGAATTATGTACTCCGGAAGTATGATAGAGTTGGGCAAAACAGTGAATATCTTTGAACGGCCGATCCATCCTTATACACAAATGCTGGTAGGTGCCCTTCCTCGGGTAGGAGATAAGAGTCAAAAAACAGGGATACCCGGAAGACCACCCGCACTTACAAACCCGCCACCCGGCTGTAGGTTTGCCCCTCGCTGTCCTAGAGCGACAGAGGAATGCAAGGAAAAGGTGCCGAAGCTTATTGAAGTGGAGAAGGGGCATTACGCAGCCTGTCATTTTCTGAACAAGGAGGGAGCGTGAATTAATGAAATCTGAAAAATTGCTTGAAATAAAAACCGTCAGCAAATCCTTCCATATAGGTGGAATGCTCAGCAAAAAGAGGCTTCTTGCAGTGGATGAGGTCAATATTGATATTGATGACGGTAAACCCGTTATCCTTTCCATTGTAGGTGAATCCGGCTGTGGCAAGTCAACATTGTGTAAAATGATATTGCGTATGCATGATCCCGATCAAGGTGATATACTGCTTTCCGGTAGATCCTATAAAGATCATAAGGGATATGATCCTTTTCAATTCAGGTTGGATGTGCAGCCTATATTTCAGAATCCCTATGAATCTTTCTCAATGCGTAAAACAGTGGATACATATCTGTTTAATACAGCGCTTCGCTTAAAGATTGCGAAAAATAAAAAAGAAGCTGCAATACTGGTTGATGATACACTAAAAAGCGTAGGTATGTCACTTGATATCGTTAAGGGCAAATACCCTACCCAGTTTTCCGGTGGTGAGCTGCAGCGAGTATCGATTGCCAGAGCACTCATTACCAGACCCAAGCTTATCATAGCGGATGAACCGGTAGCTGCGATTGATGCGTCTATGAAGATGAATATTGTAAATTTATTTAAAGAACTGAAGGATAAGTATAATGTATCCTTTATCTATGTTACTCATGATCTCTCAACGGCTTACTATGTATCAGATTATATTGCAACCTTATATAGAGGTTGTCTGATAGAATATGGACGAGCAAAAGAGATCATGGACAATCCGGCTCATCCTTATACAGAGCTTCTGATGAATGCAGTTCCAAGGGTAGGAGAAAAATGGAATCAGGAATTAGTCATGCCGGATACAGAGGATAAAGAGTATGCGATTACCTATTGTAAATTTGCTCCCCGTTGTCCGTATGCTACTGAGGAATGCCGGAATTCAAGGCCGGAAATGAAAGCTCTGGAAGGCGGACGTAAAGTGTTGTGCTATCATCCACTCTATCGGTAAAAATATTAGTAATCAACACTCGATAAAACAATTACAAAGAACAGGAAGATGGAACATGGAAAGGATGCGTTGTTGTTTATTATGGAACAAATAAAAATAGGTACCTGTATACCGGGAATCAAGGCAACAGAGTGGCTTCCGGCCATGATAGAAGCGGGTTTTGAAACAGTATCCATTAACTTTCATATGTCACTGGAAGAGGTGGATTTGCTGGAATTATCTAAGAAAGTTAAGGATATATTAGGGGATACCGGAGTATCGGTATCCAGTCTGGGTTTGTATTGCAATCCGTTGCAATATGAAGAACATAGAAAAAGCTTGGTATATTGTATTGATTCTGCCGGGTTATTTGGTACGAATATCGTTACTACCTTTGCAGGTGCGATTGAGGGTAGACCGGTAGAAGAAGCTGTACCGGTATTTGGCAGAGTATTCCGTGAACTTGTTAAGCGTGCGGCAGATAATCAGATTAAAATAGGAATTGAAAACTGTCCGATGGGTGGAACCTGGAATCAAGCAACCTGTAACATAGGGTTCAATCCTAAAGCATGGGATATGATGTTTACGGAAGTACCGGATCATAATCTTGGTCTGGAATGGGAACCGGCACATCAGTTGTCCCAGTTAATTGATCCGCTTCCCCAGTTAAAGCAATGGGTTAAAAAAGTGATCCATGTACATGGAAAAGATTCTTCCGTAGACTGGGATATTGTAAGACGCACGGGTGTATTTGGTGCAGAACGATATGTCTATGATAGAACTCCGGGGTTTGGTGATACGGACTGGAGGAAAATCATATTTGCTCTACATATGGGAGGTTATCAAGGTGATATCTGTATCGAGGGTTATCACGACCCGGTATATAGAGAAGAATGGGAGATGACGTCTCAGCTTCATGGACTAAAGTATTTAAAGTGGTGTAGGGGAGGAGATTTTGTAGTAAATCCCTGGGATAAATAAGAAACAAAAATAACGAACCTCCCGTGCTGATACGGAAAAAAGGAGAGGTAATACTATGAAAAAGTCATTGTGTTTTTTGCTGGTAGCTGTAATGATTTTATCATTAACCGCATGTATAAAATCCAAAGATACTACTAACACAGATACAGATTCAAATGACACACAGACAAATGAAAGCAAGATAGAACCCGGAGATGCAGAGGCATCAGAGAAAAGCATTATTACCGTGACATTTCGGGATGACGGTCGAGGTGAAGACAGTTCCTTATGGAAATGGCTCCAAGATGCCTATGACAGTTTTGACAAAAAAGACAGTTGCGAATTAAATATTGCACCGATCACTGCTAGCGAAGGTGATTATTTTGCTAAAATTGCTCTCTCCTTACAATCTGAAAAAACAGCTCCTGACTTAGTAGCAGAGGATACCTTCCAGCTTGCAACAGACGTGGAGGCAGGTTATCTTACTGCACTGGATGATTATTTGGCGAATTATGATGCTTGGACCGATGGTTCCTATTATGACCTATTAAAAGAGGGTGTTACCGGAGCAGATAATAAGATATACGGTGTGCCCTATAATACGGACACTCGTGGATTGTGGTATAATAAAGAACTCTTCATGAAGGCTGGTTTGCCGGAAGCTTGGGAACCATCAACCTGGAACGATATTCTTGTAGCATGCCAGACCATCAAAGAAAAAGTACCGGATGTGGTTCCGTTCTGGTGTAACAGTGCCGTTGCAACCGGTGAAGCCACCTCCATGCAGACTTATGAAATGCTTCTCTATGGAACCGGTGAGAAACTACAGGATGAAGCTACCGGTAAATGGATTATATCCAGTCAGGGTATCTTGGATTCCTTAACCTTCCTGGATAATATCTATAAGAATAATTTTGGTCCTCCGTTATCTAAAGTATTGAATGGTCAGGCAAGCAATATTTCAGCGAGAGAATATTTACCGCAGGGTAAGCTTGTCATATCACTTGACGGTAGTTGGATCGCCGGCAATTATCTGGAAACAGGTGCCTCGCCCTGGTCACAATACAGTGATGTATTAGGTTTTGCACCAATGCCAACGCAACATGGTGAAGGAACCGGTAACATTACGATGGCGGGAGGCTGGGCATGGTCAATTCCTTCCAAATCTGATAACAAAGACATTACAATGGAATTTATTAAACATTTAATGGATCCTTCTGTATACGAGGATGCGCTTGTCTCTATGGGTAGCATCGGGACAAGAACAGACATTATAGCGAATGAGAAATATTCCAATATGCCATTCATTCAGACAGCAACCGAATACCTAAAAGTCGCATCGTTCAGACCGAAGGATAGCAAATATTCTGCAGTATCAGCACATATTCAGACCATGGTTGAATCCGTTGTATCCGGAACCAGTCCGGCGGATGCTATGGCAACTTATGGTGTGGATGTAACTCGTACCGTAGGCGAAGATAACGTTATTAGTAGATAAAATTGATAGGGCATCATGAATGAAATGGTAAGGCTCGTAGAAACTTATATCACTTTTCTTAAGTACGATTACAATACACTATACCCAATATTAATAGTACTCGCATATAATGGAGCAATAGATGTTAAGGTGGGTAAATGATGTGTTTCAAGATCAACAGAATACGAATCGTTTGATGGCCCGATACAACAGATTTTTCAACAGTTTCTATAATGAACTTCGAGATTATGGTGTAAATCGAAATGCAGCACGGAATATTTTTCTGAATATAATCAATTATGTATTAGAAAACAGACGTAGATTTACCGGCAGTATGGAGCAGAGGACACGCCAACTTTTGAATGCAATGCGCAGGGATAATCCTAGTCTCTTCTATTCATTGAGATTCTTTCGTATTCCTAACGACCAGATAAACGAGATAATCAGAGATGTGATACAGATAGTCCTAGAGGAAAATGGTGAGGAAGAAACTCCACCACCTCCCACACGGCCACCGGTTACCGGCTGGAGTGAATGGGAAGATCTTGGTGGTGTACTAACTTCAGCTCCGACGGTTGCTTCTTGGCAGCCGAACCGTCTAGATGTGTTCGGCAGGGGTCAGAATCAAGCTGTCTGGCATATCTACTGGGATGGCTCTAGATGGAGTAATTGGGAAGACCTTGGTGGGATTATAACCTCTGCACCGGCAGCTGTTTCCTGGGGACCGAATCGGATCGATGTGTTTGGTACCGGTCAGGATAGAGCTCTTTGGCATAAATACTGGGATGGTTCTCGTTGGAGTGATTGGGAGAGTCTTGGTGGAATTCTGACATCTTCACCTGCGGTAGCTTCTTGGCAGGAAAATAGGCTGGACGTCTTCGGTATTGGCCAGAATCAGTCACTCTGGCATAAGTACTGGGATGGTTCTCGCTGGAGCGAATGGGAAGATCTTGGTGGAATTCTAACTTCTTCCCCGGCAGCTGTATCTTGGGGACCGAATCGGATTGATATATTTGCACGAGGACAAAACCAGAGTCTGTGGCACATCAACTGGAACGGTACCCGTTGGAGCAGTTGGCAGGATCTTGGCGGAGGAACTGTTACTTCCGGTCCAGCAGCTGCTTCTACAGGTGTAAATCGTCTGGAGGTATTTGCAAGAGGTCAACGGAATCAACTGATCTTTAGAACTTGGAACGGTTCCCGGTGGAGTGGTTGGCAGGATCTTGGTGGGGTAATAACCTCAGAACCCGCAGCTGTCTCATGGGGTGGAAACCGGCTGGACGTATTTGCAACCGGGCAGAACAATCATCTATGGCACATCTGGAGGCCATAACTCTAGAAGCTTATCGATAAACTTATCTACATGATTTATGTTCAATAGATACAATAATTGGAAGGACAACATTGCCTGAGAGTAATTTCGCCAGCGCAATGTTGTCTTTTTTTGCAAGATTAGTTGACAACTCAACTAATCTTTGCTACTATTAAATATATTATAACGATTGGAGGTATTGTATGGAGGATAAAAGTATTGGAAGATTGGTTTCTATATTATATAGACAATCACAAGTATATATAAACCATGCATTAAAGGATCTGAATATAAGCTCCTCAGAATATATCTTCCTGATGGCTCTTTATACGAATGAAGGATGCAGTCAAGAAAAATTATCTTCATTGCTACATATTGATAAAGCTGCGACTGCAAGGGCAATAAAGTCCTTAGAGGAAAAAGGGCTAGTGTTGCGAGTAAATGATGAAAATGATAAAAGAGCTTATAAAGTATTTGTAACAGAAAATGGGCAATCCTGTAGAGGTATAATATATGCAACCCTGAAAGGATGGACTAATCTTCTCACGGATGGAATGGATGAAGTAACGATCAATATAGTTTTTGATGCCCTACAATCTATGACCGAAAAGTTACAAAATACAGACTATACAGAATCATCTGCTGATAGTGGTGGTAATGCTGAAGAAAACAGATAATTTTGGTGAAAATAAAGATACAAAAGGAGAGAAAGAATGGATCATTCAAAACAATTAGGAGAGGCGAAAATATTACCGTTAATACTTAAATTCTCTATTCCTGCAATTATTGGAATGCTAGTGAATGCATTATATAACGTGGTTGACCGTATTTTTATTGGACATGGAGTGGGATCCTTAGGAATTGGAGGTACCACAATTGCTTT
>JAQZBA010000229.1 GCA_029239365.1 Herbinix sp.
ATATCTGGCCATGACTACCTCACCGTTGCCGAGAATATCCTCGGAAGGAGAAATTGATCCGATCGAACAGGAATTTTCTGCTTTTGTATTTAAGATTCAGGCAAATATGAATAAAGCACACCGTGACCGAATTGCCTTTATGAGAATTTGTTCCGGTAAGTTTACCGCAGGTATGGAGGTAAACCATGTTCAGGGCAATAAGAAGATACGTCTTTCCCAGCCCCAGCAGTTAATGGCGAGTGAAAGAACGATCATCGAAGAGGCTTATGCGGGAGATATCATTGGTGTATTCGATCCGGGTATCTTCTCCATTGGTGATACGCTATGTATGACGGATAAGAAATTTACCTATGAAGGCATCCCAACTTTCTCACCGGAGCATTTTGCTAAGGTAAGACAGGTGGATACGATGAAGAGAAAGCAATTTCTAAAAGGGATCTCACAGATAGCGCAGGAAGGTGCAATCCAGATCTTCCAGGAATATAATACAGGTATGGAAGAAATCATCGTAGGTGTGGTTGGTACACTGCAGTTTGATGTATTGAAGTTCAGACTGGAATCAGAATATGGTGTTGAGATTCGCCTAGAGCCACTGGCTTATGAGTACATTCGCTGGGTTGAGAATAAGAATATTGATGTGAGCAAGCTGAGTGTGTCCTCTGATACGAAGAGGGTGAAGGACCTTAAGGGGAATCCATTATTATTATTCGTCCATAACTGGAGCATCCAGAATGTTCTTGACCGTAATAAAGGACTGGAATTATCAGAGTTTGGAAGGTAAGCAGATTGACTACAGGCATTCTTGAACTTGATATCCATGGTATGACTAGATACCAGGCGAAGGTATATCTAGACAGCCAATTGAAGAAAACTAAGAACGATATCTACCGTATCAGAGTGATTCACGGTTATCAGAGTGGGACGCAGCTGCGTGATCTGGTGCGTAAGGAATACGCTCATCATCCCAAAGTGATTCGGGTGGAAATCGGCCTCAATCAGGGAAGTACTGATTTGATTCTCAGAGAACTATAAATAACCAAAAAGCTGTTGTACCTCCGGAGTATACCGGAGATTACAACAGCTTTTTGACATCCTATTCTATTTGTTCCATTCATGATCTTTCGTATGTTATATATTATTTTCCTTCGTTCTTTTCATCGCTTAAGTTAGTAGAAGACAAATAAGCAACCAGGATATAGCGATCAGGAGCAGAGCCAACGTACTCAAAGGGATAACAGGTACTTATTGTTAAGGTGGCTTTCGGTTTTGGAACGATTACAGTCCGGTCCTCCTTGTCCACAATTCGAACTTTATTAACAATGTATTCGAATTCACCCATGGAGGTACGAACGATGAGTGCATCGCCTTCCCCTACCTCGCCAAGCCTGCGAAATACTGTATCTCGATGACCGGCAAGAATACAATTATCCTTCTCGCCGGGGAGTACGCTACCCGAATAATGACCAACGCCCTGTTCTAACTCCTCCTCATCGGTTCCTTCATAAATCGGAAGAGTAGAATCGAGCTTTGGAATATAGAGCTCGCCAAATTGTTCGTCGGATCTGGGCCGATCTTCATATATAATTGGTTCCGTATCAGCATCCAGCTGATCTAAATCGATTGATGCATCAGCGGAGATAATATCCGTGATTACAGTCGAATTCTCTGTCCCTGAAGTCACATCCAGATTCAAGTCCTGAGTATCATTCTCCTTAGCACTTACAGCCGAAGTGTATAGCCTATCTGCAAAATAGCCGCGGGAATAATGATATAGATTAGAGGTACTGACCCAGATACCAATCATGATAAGTAAATAGGCCGAAATCCTAAGTTTCGGATTTGGTGTTCGGGTTATCTGATTATTTTGTTGCTTCTTTCTTAACATGAGTTACCCTCTTATACATAAGAACACCGACAACCGACAGGAGACCTCCCAAGATAGCATATGGGATATTGTTGGTTGAGGTTTTCGGCAGTTTACCACCTTTTTCTGTCTTTGGTGCAGAGGGCTTTTGATTCTGAGCCTGGGTTACAGGCTTCGATGTAGTATCCTCAGTGACCAGATCTTCGACATTTTCAGGAATTTCTCCATAAAAATCATCCAGATAATCAATGAAATCGGATGTAACGAAATAGTCAGCGAGAAGCGTACCATCAGTGCCATAAATTATTACTTTGACATCCGTATCGGAAAAATCAAAATCCTTAATTTGCACAAGCTCCTCAAAGGAAACATTTGTTTCTTCTCCGTCCTGAATAAAGGAGATTACAGGACTTAGTTTCATGAGATCAAACAGTTCATTAAAGTAAGCAGCAACCTGTTCGACCTGTTCATTGCTTAATTCTTCGACACCATCAAGCTCTTCTAAGAAGGAGATACGCTCGGTCCATGAGAGGAAGGCTTCCAGAAAAGCAGGATCTGAGAAATAACTTTCCAAGGAGTTATAATAATCCTCGATATTTGTCATCTCTGCTTCTGTGATATCAAGCATCTCAAAAAGCTCGGCCAGAATAGCTTCATCCATCGCTGGTACGGAAGTTGATCCATCGCTGCTATCCGGATCATCTTCGGTGGTGCCATCATAAGTATAGAATAAAACGGCATAATCTAAATCGCTGATAAAGATATAGTCGTTCAATTCTTCTCCATTACCGGCAAGCAATTGAATCAGTGTTTCTTCATCCAATTGGTAGCTTTCATAGAGGCTGCCTAGATTACTAAGATCGGATTTGATTACTTCACCTAAGCCGGTGCGAATCTCATCTACTGACGTAAAATCAGTTAGATTTAGATCGTAGGCCGAGAGATATGCCTCAAGATCAGTCTTAGTAACTTCGAAGCCACGCTCTGTGCTGACTTCTGACAGGTATGCATTAAGCTGTTCGTTATAAGCCACGCTTTCTGCTGCCATAACTGTCGACGGAACCATGCCAAACAGTAAGGCCAAGGATAATAGGATTATCCCTAGTTTCTTCATAAAGATCTCCTTAATAATTGGCCATGTCATATCAGCTAATTCTGTTCGGATTAGCTTCAATGCTTGCTCATTATATAATGGAGCCGTATATTTTGCACTATGTAAAGTGTGTAAAACTAGGGAATTTTTACATTTAATAAATATCTTTGCCGGCTAATTTGTAATCGCAGATGGAAAGTTTACGAATGATATCAATCTGATAAGGACATTTTGGCATGCAATCTCCACAGGAAGTACAGACATCGGCCTTGATATCCAACGTTTGATATCGTTTCATCGCTAGATCTTTGTTCCCGAACCAGAAGCGAAGGCGTTCCTTGAGCGCATAATCCGAAGCATTAGTGACGATACCATCCGCCATCTGACGGTCATAATAACCTTCATAGAGGAAGATCTTCGAGATGGGGATACCCTCAGGACAGGGCATACATTTATCGCACCTGCGACACACATAAGTTCCTAATTCCGGAGCCTCTTCATATAGTAATTCAATACTTTCTTCCGACATCGGGGTGAATTGCTCTGCATATTGAAGATCAGCTTCCAGCATTTCACGGTTATTAATACCGGCAACTACGATTGAAACCGGTTGGCTGAACGCATACTGGAACGCTATCTCGCCGGAGCGCCATAAGAGCCCATCGGCTACCGGTTTCATTAGTATTACAGCCGTACCCTTCTCCATGGCAAGGGGGATCAGTTCCTCCTGAATCTCAGGAAAATTAAAATGGTCATAATAATTAATCGTTGTCATCACTGCTTCAAAGGGATATTCCTTTAGTGCACGAATAAGAACATCCGGCTGCCCATGCATCGAGATGCCGATATGTCGGATCTTGCCTTCTTCCAGAGCCTGTTTCGCACCCTCCAGGGCACCACCCGGTGCGAGAAGCTGATCGAGTTCCTCCATAGTTCCTACGGCATGCATGATAAGAAGATCAACATAGTCCGTTTGCAGGTTCTTTAAGCTTTGATCTAGGGATTTTAGTGCTCCATCCTTCGTGCGATCTCCGGTTTTTGTTGCGAGGATATATTCACCTCGCCTATTAGATACACATTGACCAATCTTTCGTTCGGACTCTCCATTCCCGTAGCTGGCAGCAGTTTCAATATAGTTACCACCGGCATCCAGATACCGGTTCAAGAGATAATTCGCCTCAGAGACAGGAATTTCCAATAGATGAAATCCGCCAAACCCCAAAATAGTAGTAGTTAAGCCAGTATTGCCAAAGGCTCTTTTCTGCATAAGCTCCTCCTTTTATGTGATAAGAATTAATTGGTTATCTTGTTAAAGCTTACCATATTTCGGAAGGAGATACAAGGAAGTCAATGAATTGATTGATTATTGTAGATAGACTGTAAAATATCGTATGGATTCTTTCGTGGTTTCTTGCTATAATTAACCATATCATTGGAAAATAAAGAAAAGGAGAGATTATTATGAAGGTAACAAACATTACAAATATTGATGCTTTTTTCAAAGTGATTGATGACTGTGTTGGTAAGGTTGAACTAGTAACGAATGAAGGGGATCGATTGAATCTAAAATCAAAGCTCTCTCAGTATGTAGCATTGGCGAATGTATTCTCCGATGGTAAGATTGAGGAGTTGGAGCTTGTTGCTTATGAAAAAGAAGATGTCAGCCGTCTGATTAACTTTATGTATAGCGGACAGTAATAGTAATTTATTATATAATTTTATGGATAGGCTTGCGATTCCTGCAAGCCTATCTGCACATCTATCCATTATTCAGATATATATATTTCATCAGATGGGCAGGAACATGAGTAGGAATGAGGAAAACTATGGGACGGATATTGCATGTCAGTAAGAATGGGGACGGAGATTATAGAAGATTAGAGGATGCTCTTAGGGCAATTCCGGAGGGGAATCAAGAGGCTGTAACGATATATCTGCAGGAAGGAATATACCGGGAAAAGCTGGTGATTGATAAGCCTTACATTACTTTGCTTGGCGATGGAGCGGATAAAACCATCATCACATACGATGATTATGCTCTGATGCTGATGCCGGATGGTAAGAAGAGGGGAACATTTCGGACTCAGACTGTATTAATCAATACCCATGATTTCACAGCAAAGAGCATTACCTTTGAAAATAGTGCGGGTAGCGGCAGAAAGGTGGGTCAGGCGATTGCCCTATATGTAGATGGTGACAGGAACAGCTTCTACGATTGCAGAATTCTAGGGTATCAGGACACCTTGTTTACAGGACCGCTTCCGCCGAACCCTTTTTTACCGGATGGATTTACGGGACCCCTTGAATATGCGCCAAGGATCAATGGCAGACAATACTATCACCGTTGTTACATCTGTGGTAATATTGATTATATCTTCGGAAGTGCTACTGCGTATTTTGAATCCTGTGAACTACACACCAGGAACGACTATGACCGATTACCGACAACGGATTCGTCACAGCGGAACATCTATGGATATATAACCGCTGCCTCAACTGCTGAGGGACAAGAATATGGGTACGTATTTAATCGTTGCCTGCTTACCGGTAATTGTCCAACGAATAGTGTATATTTGGGACGACCTTGGAGAAATTTTGCCAAGACAGTCTTTCTGGAGTGTGAATTAGGAGAGCACATCAAGGTTGACGGTTGGCATGATTGGGATAAACCGGAGGCTAGGGATACCTGCTATTATGCCGAATACCGGAATTACGGACCAGGTGCAAAGCCGATGGAGCGAGCTCCTTTTGTAAAGCAGTTAACGAAGGAAGAGTCTTTAAATTTTCAAAAAGATCATGTCCTATGGTAAATAAAGTAGATTAAAATCAGAGCATACATGGAAGACCCATTTCCGTACTAATGTAATGACGTTATCCGATAACTTGCAGCAAGACAGGAGATTCTTAGCTTGATTGCGGTATCGTATCTTATCTTGGGAGTAGAGCATATATGGATAAAATTTTATTTTCCGATAATGTCGGTGGTATTATGGTGGAGCGCATCGAGCGAGATTCGAATTTTAATATGATGTCGAAGCATTTTCATAATGAGTATGAGATATATTATCTCGTAAGCGGGGATCGTTATTATTTCATTGAGAAGCAGACCTACCACATCAAGAAGGGAAGTCTGGTTTTCATTGACCGTAATCAGATTCATAAGACTGTTATGGCAAACACCACTTATCATGACCGAATTCTGATGCTGATCACGGAAGATTCCTTGGATTCGATATTTAAGCTATATGATAATATTGATAT
>JAQZBA010000230.1 GCA_029239365.1 Herbinix sp.
TTTGATAAGAACATTGTAGTCATCAAAAAACCAGGTAGTAGAGCTATTCCAATTATAACCCACCATATATATACATTATTTAAATACGCAGAAATATTATCAGCCCACCCGATAGCAAAAAAAGTGGATATACTCAGACATAGTGCACCTAGTAAGATCGAGATACTAAACTTAACGTTCATGTTTACACCCCCATACGACATAATATGACACAGTAGAGGCGTTTGTGAATTGTTCATAAAGGGGAGATGTAATCTTTGGCACTAAGGAAAAAGAATACAGATATCCCGAGAGGAGATCAAGGAACATGCTGGATCTTGGCAGTGAGAAACTCGCAAAGTGTGTTTCATCCGGTTAAAGCATTACTAAGAACTCATTATGAATTAAAGCAGGTATGCGTCTAAAAGTGTTAATTAAAAGGGGGAATTTTACTATGATGGAAAAATTATTAATTTAATCTTTTATTTTAGTGCTTTGAAGTGTTATAATAGTAAAGCTATTCAGAAAACTTATGTTATTCATTAAAAATAAAGATAGAAATAGTTTCAGTAATAATTTAAGAAATAAGAAGATGGGAGGCAGTATCTATGAGTTTACTATATAATTTTGTTATTGATTTATACTCTATTATGTTGTTAATTCTAATCTGCATTTCTACTTCTAAACAGGATGACAAAAAATCCCTTCAATATAAGATATATCAATGGGTTTTACATATTACCATCCTGATGTTGGTTGTAGATATCTTAAGTAGATTTGACGGTAAACCGGATACCGTTTTTCCGTATATCAATTATTTTGGGAACTTTGGCAGCTTTTTATTAGGACCGATCCTACCGTCATTATGGCTATTATATGTTTATGAACAAGTATTTCAAAAAAACAGATTAGTAAGATGCGTTTCTATCCCTTTGGTTATTTTAAATGCGGTAAACTTTGTAATATTAGTATTAACGCAGTTCAATGGCTGGTATTACTATATTGATTCCGATAATATTTACCACAGAGGTCCATTCTTTCTGCTCGCAGCCTCTTATTCATTAGGCTTATTGTTAATAGCATTTATTATGATTATAGCTAACCGAAGAAGGATAGAGAAAAAGAATTTCTTTACACTGGTTTTTTTTGCAATTCCGCCGTCTATATGCAGTATTTTACAAGCAATATTTTATGGAATATCGCTTACTTTCTGCGGAGTTGTGGTCTCCTTACAGATCGTTACTTTGAATATCAAAAATCATAGCATGTATACGGATTATCTGACAGGAGTATATAACCGGAATAGGTTGGAAATATTTCTAAAGGAAAAAATCAGTACCTGTACGGTGGAAAAAACCTTTTCTGCTATTATGATGGACTTGAATAATTTTAAAGTAATTAATGATACCTATGGACATGATACGGGAGATACTGCGCTTAAGACTTTTACCGATTTGCTAAGCAGAAGTCTTAATGCTAAAGATTTTCTTGCCAGGTATGGTGGTGACGAATTCTTTATTGTGCTGGATATTTCTGATAAGCTAAGCTTAGAAGCGATGGTTCGAAAAATTAGTAATATTATGGATGATTTTAATGCTTCGGGAGAACAGCCCTTCCAGTTGGATTTTAGCATGGGTTACGAGGTTTATGATTATTATTCCGGCATGGAAATAGATGAGTTTGAAAAGCAGCTGGATCTATTGATGTATAAGAATAAACAGGAAAGCAGAGCGGTATAATGGAGTAAATCGACAATAAATTGAGTTCTTACTGTGTAGTTATCCTAATTTCACGCTTAATTAGCCGAATTAGGATTATTTTTATCGTATTAATAAAACGGAAGAATATTGTTTTTTAATTAAATTTAGTATATATTATAATTTAATGAATAATTAAATAAAATCGATAGATACAGCCTAGTTTGGGCTTTTGATGCGGAGAGCGGGGGAGTATTCGTGTTTGCTAATGGAAGAAAAACAATCGGTGTTTTTATATCTCAGATCCAACAGGAATATCAGAATACTTTAAGTAAGGGTATTTCTGTCCGTGCTAAAGAGCTGGGATATAATGTTGCTTTTTTTACGAATTTTGGCGGAAATGGACAAGCTGCCTACGATAAGGGTGAACGCAATATCGCGAACCTTCCTGTTTATGAGGATTTTGATGGAATTATCATAGCGCCTGATACGATGGAAGTACAAGGTCTGGATACCAGTATTAAGGAGCTTATTAAAAATAATAGTAATTGTCCTGTGGTCAGTGTCAGAAGTAAAACAGAGGAGTATTATAACGTTTTAATCGATGATTATTCGGTTCTGGAAGATATCATCACACATTTTATCGAAGTTCACGGGTTTACTACCCTGAATTTTTTAGCAGGTCCTAAGGACTATCCGGGTGCCGAAAAAAGAGTGGAAACCTTTAAGCGTATTTTGACTGAGCATCAGATTACAATTGAAGAGGACCGGATTTATTATGGTGACTATTGGAAAGTAGAAGGCTATCATGCCGTAGATAAATGGCTGTCTGGACTGCATAAAAGACCTCAGGCAATAATTTGCGCCAATGATTTTATGGCGATTACAGTATGCAATGCTTTACGTGAAAGAGGAATTTCAGTGCCGGATGATATTGCCGTTTCCGGATTTGATGATATCGAAGATTCAGCTGAATACAATCCCTCCATTACTACAGCAAGAATGCCAGTATTTGAAATGGGTGTGGAAGCAGTTGATAAAATTCACAAACATAATCTGGGCAAAGAACAAAGAAGGAACACCTATATGAAAACTTCTGCCATATACCGGGAATCCTGCGGCTGCAAGAAAAACTGGTATCTGGAAAGCAACGAGAGAAGAAGAAATCATATCGCTGTTAGAGAAGCCCTTAAGAGTGCTATCTATAGAAATGCCGGGATGTCCACGGACTTAACCGGTCTGACAAGGCTTGAGGATGTCAATGAGAAGATAAAAACCTATGTTTATGATAACGTTGGTTTTAATAATTTTTATATGTGTTTAAAGAAGGACTGGGATACATATCGGGAAGAGGATGGTTCTTTTCCAGATTATTCAGAGGATATGATTATGGAGGTTGGCTGTAAAGATGGAGTTGATTACAGTAAAATTAAATTCTCCAGAAAGCAGTTAATTCCTCCGCAATTTGTAGATGATTGTCCCGTGATATATTATTTTACAATGCTTCACCACCTCGAAAATAGTTTTGGATATATTGCAATCAGCTTTGATGGGATTCAAACGTATATGATGTCCTATCAGGCATGGCTGATCAATATAAGCAATGCTCTGGAAAATGTCCGTGTTCACGGTGAATTAAAACGGCTGGTATACCGACTGGAAGATATGTATATCAGAGATGACTTAACCGGACTATATAACAGAAGAGGTATCGAAAGTCTTGGCCAGAAATATCTCAAGCAATGCATTGAGAAAAATGTCAAACTGATGACATTTACGGTGGACATGGACAAGTTAAAGTATATTAATGATAACTATGGACATGCCAAAGGCGATATTGCCTTAAGGGTGGTTGCAGATGCCTTATCGTGGGCAGCGGATGATGATGAAATATGTATGAGATTCGGCGGAGATGAATTTATGGTGATTGGCCTTGATTATGACGAAAAGAAGGTTAATAATTTTATTTTAAAATTTGTCAGTAAGTTGAATGAATTTAATCAGGATAACAGAAATGATTTTGATGTATATGTAAGCTACGGCTGGTATCTGATTGTTCCTGATGAAAAAACTTCCCTTGAGGAATGCTTCCAAGCCGCAGATACAAAGATGTATCATCAAAAATATGAGAAAGAAGCCATGGGGATTAAAGAGAACTTAGTATTACGGTAGTAAGAAATAGACAAGAGTAATTAATGAGTAAATACTACTGTCATAAGAAAAAAAATAACTCCGTTCATCAAATACTATATTAAATAGCCGATGAATGGGGTTATTTTTGATCAATCTTGTTTTTGAGAAAAAATTGTTATATAGTATTATATTATGAAAGAATAGTCCTTAATATATGAATGCAAAGAAAGGTTTTGGTAAACCGTGGAACGGCTATATGATAAATTGAATTTTTATAGCAAAAACGAGTACTACCCAATGCACATGCCTGGGCATAAACGGAATGGAAAGCTCCTTCCCATGGGTAATCCCTATGAACTTGATATAACGGAAATTGATGGATTTGACAATCTTCATCAAGCCGAAGGCATACTAAAGGATTTAGCTGGCAGGATAAGCAAACTCTACCTTGCCGGTAGATCCTATCCTTTGGTTAATGGAAGCACGGCTGGAATTCTAGCTGGTATTTCAGCCGTTACAAATAAGGGGGATAAGATCCTTATAGCAAGAAACTGCCATAAGTCAGTTTATCATGCTTCAATTTTGAGGGAACTGAAACCGATCTATTTATATCCCCAGTATATTGAGAGATTTTCCATAAATGGTGGAATTCTTGCCTCTGAGGTGGAAGAGCTGTTGATAAATCACGCGGATATTAAATTAGTAGTAATTACATCACCGACCTATGAGGGAGTCGTTTCGGATATTGAGGTTATTTCTCAGACCGTTCACCGGTATGGAGCTCTGTTACTGGTAGATGAGGCACATGGAGCACATTTTGGTTTTGACCCAAGGTTTCCTAAGAGTGCAGTTACCTTAGGGGCGGATATTGTTATTCAAAGCCTCCATAAAACCTTGCCCTCCTTCACACAAACAGCAGTCCTTCATTCTAACCGGATGGATCTTAATAACAAAATAGAAAAATATCTAAAGGTATATCAAAGCAGCAGCCCATCCTACCTGCTCCTTGCGGGAGTGGACCGATGTATTGGTTTATTGGAAGACTATGCCAAGCCTTTGTTTGATGAGTATTATAAAAGATTAGAATCATTCTATACCGCCATGAAAGCATTAAATAATTTATTCCTGCTGGATCGAACGCAAGTGAGAGAATATGGAATTTTTGATTTGGATCCTTCAAAACTATCAATTATTATCAGAAATGCTTCAATAACAGGGCATCAGCTTGGGCAAAGGCTTCGTGAGGAATATAAAATAGTTATGGAAATGGAAGCGGGTGATTATGTACTTGGAATGACCAGCATTAGTGATACAAAGGAGGGCTTTGACCGGCTAGGGAAAGCACTTCTTGCGATTGATCAGAGTATTTCTCCTTCCAGGAAGGCATGTAAGACCGCCATTTATCGGCAGATACGAACGCGGACGGAACTGGAGCCTTATGAAGCAGTAGAATGTAAAACGGAGATAATAAAACGAAAGGATAGCTGTGGCAGAGTATCCTCGGAATTTATCAGCCTGTTTCCACCCGGAGCGCCTCTTTTAGTACCCGGCGAAGTAATAAATAAAGAATTCCTATCTTTAATTAGTAATGTGATCAAAGAAGGGTTAACAATCTCCGGCCTTAAGGGCAGCCAAAAAGAAGAAATAGAAGTAATATGTTCCTAGGAATTAATAGAAAAGCTCTTAATGGTATACTATAAATAGCAAGCATGCGAAAGGATAAAGAATATGGGCAGGATATTTATCGTAATGGGGAAAAGTTCAACCGGAAAGGATACGATTTATAAACGATTGTTAGAATCGGAAGAACTAAATCTTAAAACAGCCCTTATGTATACAACCAGGCCGATTAGAAAATCAGAGACGGACGGGGTGGAATATCATTTTGTTACGGAAGAAACTTTATGGGAGCTAAAAAAACAGAATAAAATCATAGAGCACAGATCTTATGATACCGTACAAGGGGTATGGCATTACTTTACAGTAAATGATGATCAGATTAATCTTACAAAAAATGAGTATCTGATGATAGGAACCCTAGAAACGTATGCACAGATCAGAGAATATTTTGGCAGAGAGAGAGTAATACCGATTTATCTGGAGGTTGAGGATGGGATTCGCCTGATTCGAGCGATAAAAAGAGAGCAAAAGCAGGAAACACCGCAATATGCGGAGATGTGCAGGCGCTATCTTGCCGATGAAGAAGACTTCTCGGAGGCAAACTTAATAAAGAACGGAATCGAGAAAAGATATCAAAACATGTATATCAATGTCTGCCTGTGCCAGATCAAAGACGACATCAAAAATATTACTATTAACTCCAACCACAATGTGGTATAATGTTCGTGTATAAGCAAAGGGATGATGATGTTAGAGGAAACAGGAAACATCCTT
>JAQZBA010000231.1 GCA_029239365.1 Herbinix sp.
GTGAATCATTTCTTCAATCTCGTTCAGAATTCCAATCCAGACCTTATGCTGCTCGTCTATCTCATTGTTACTTAATGAATAATCATCTTTCCATTCCATCATATAATTGACATCCTTCTTTTGATATTTTATATCCTTGCCTTTATCCCATGCTATCTTCTGATTGAATGCTGCTGTTATACTCACTGCAGGTACCTTTTTCCCACTTCTTCGCTTGATAGAGAGCAGCATCTGCATATTCAAGATACTGATCGAATGTGACATCATAATCCTTAACCCAGACTAAACCGGATGATATTTGAACCGGTTTCTCAGAACCATCAGGAAATCGGATTGGCTCCACATTAATTCCCAGATAAAAGTTGTTAACACAGGTCCGTATCTCATCTCTGGATGTGAAATTATGTAGGAATATAACAAATTCATCACCTGACCGTCTCCCAAGCATCATTCGGTCATTATTAAAGCCTTGCAGGTGCAATACTGCGAATTTGATATATTTATCACCCCACTCATGCCCATAGGTGTCATTAATATCCTTCAAATTATCCAGATCAAACATCATTACCGCTGCTTCTAATCCATGATCCCTACCTGCCAGTATCGCTTCTCCTACGCGATGTAAGGCATTTCTATTATAGATCTGAGTCAGATAATCGTAATCTCTTTCTTGAATTATGTTCTTTTTTTCAATTATTTCATCAGTGACATCTGTGATGATTCCGATGGTTAATTTCTCATCAATCACTTCCTTCAACTTAATCCATTTATTCGGATTTGTGGGTAAGGTATAGACATTCTCTTCTTCCGGATCCTGATAATTACGTAATTCCTTAATTTTATCTTGAAAAAGCTTCTTGTTTCCTTTTAATGTAGCGGCCTCCTCGGAAGAAATGCATAATATTGTCATCAATTGTTCTGTAACAAACACATAATTGTTATCTGCACGATATTCGAATGCTCCAATCGGCAATCCGGCAAGATCTATAATTCTGGACATCTTAATTGTTGACTCCAACAAGGAATCATTGGCTGTCTGTATGGCATGGGATAATTCATCCACCTCGGCCAATCCTGTCTCCTCCAGAACCATCTTAACATTCGGGTCGCTATTCTTCACCTTCTGAGCCAGTAATATGATAGGTTTTGTAAAACGATAGCTGACCAGATATCCACCTACTATACCAAGTAGGACAGAGGTGATCAATGACACAAATATTATGCTCCGAAGCTTATAGACAAAGCTTAACAAGAAATTACTTCCCATTAAACCAATGAGATACCATTGTTCATCCTCGAAGGGAGTATTATCGCTGTATAGATCCATTTCTTCCATACAAAAATATATATCACTATTTACATTCGGGTCCTCAAGAAGATAGATATTCTCATCTTCATCAATTCTGCTATATGAAATCTTATTACCCGGTATCAGAATCTGGTTTTGAATCGATCTGGTATAGAGTACCGGTACAATGTCCTGAGTACCCGCTTCTTTATATCCTATCACATATCCCAGTGAATCTCTGTTTTGCAAATCTGTAGATGGCAAAAATTGCCTGAAATATTGGGTTGATATCTCTACACCAATTACTCCGATTACCTTGTTATTCTTAGTCATCAAGGGTAATGTATATGTTAAAATCGGAATATCTTCCGGAAACAGCCGGAAAGGAAGACTCCAGCACCCCAAAGGATTAGAATGATCCGTCAAATCACCACATAGATAAGCTTCCTCATAAAAGCTATGTTCCATGTTCTGAAAGTCCATCTTATGTCTCCACATCTGATCCAGTGGTATCTGCATATTGTTTGCTATTTCAGAGGGTCCAAACAACATGTAGAGGTCCTTATTACCATAATCATTAAGCACCGGATCGTAATCCCTTAGATAGAGAACTGGATATTCCTGATCCGTATCCGGCTCCAGAATGACAAATGCTCCGGTGGCCTGGGTAGATCTCATAATTGAGATTAAATCTTCCGAAATATCAGCAAAAAACTGATCCGTATTTGGGTCCTCCGGTAATAATTCCGCGATCTGGTTCAGATATGGATCCAGATTCGTCCACCTAGTGCTCATTTCTCTTTGCAGATATTCTTTTCTGTTAATCACTTTATCCGAAAAATTTGAATATGCATTCTTTCTCGCTTGGCTTAATACCCCGCCTAGTATCAAAAATATTGACAGGAAGACTGCTTGGGCAACAATCAATATGATAACAAGCGAGGTAACTCTATATACAATGGATTTTTTATCCAATTTAATTCTATTCATAAAGTAACTTGCCTTCCTGCTATTTTGATAATATCTTGGTAGCTTCTGCTGTAAACTCATTATACCATTTCCGGAAATTATCCTTAGAGATAAGCGCCTGAATAGTAATATCCCTATCTTCTCCTGATAGAACACGTTCTTCTAGTAGCTCCAGATCCTCCTGTACATAATTGAATAAGTGTTTTTCCAATAAGGAACGCATGTCGTAGCTGCCTTCAAATGGGCGGCTTCCATACAAAGTGTAATCATTTAGCATACCCATCGTTGTTATAATTGATTTCTTAATCGCTTCTATGGATACATCAGATTTATTTACCTCATTTAATAGAAGCTCTTCGTCTAGCGAGGCATCCTTTACCGGAAAATAAGCAGTTGATACAGCAAATTGTACATTCTGAGGTTCTTCAATAAACCATTTCAGAAATAAGGCGGAGCCATATTCATGGGCTTCATCACTTTTTGCAATACACATACCCGCTCCCTGTTGAACAGCATACGGCTCTCCATCTTTAAAATGTGGATATGGAAAGGTTTGCACCTCGACAGGAACTGTTTTCCCCTCCTCCGTTATTTCAACAGGAAAATAGGAGGCTCCGGCAGTCGATCCGGTATATGCTAATATTTTACCGGTTTTCGCATCATCCGAACTGAAGCGACCGGTTTTCGCAAAATAGCCCTTGATATAGGGCTCATAATAGCACTCCCATATCTTATAGGCATCCTCTTCTGCAAGATTAAGTTCTGCTTTATTGCCTTGATAGGTATACAATTCCTTCCCTAGCTGTTTGGAGGCAACCAACATAAAATTTGCATTTGCATCAATACAGAAGAAGGCTTTTCCTGTGTGGTTATAATATAATTCTGCAATTCGTCGAATACCTTCCCAGGTAGATAAATCCTTAATGTCCGCACCGGTTTCATTCGCAAATTCGTCCCAGTAGGTCTTATTAAGATATAGATTCTCGGTTGATTTGGCTATCGGGAGAATTTTTTGCATCTCATCATCGCCAAAGCTCCCTTCCTGAAGGAAATCCAGCCGTATCTCACCTAATTCTTTTTCTGTAAAATAATCCTCCAGACTGACAAGCTCTATAATTTTACTGACACGATATGCATTATCCGGATAAGCAGCAAAAATATCCGGCAGAGGTTGAGCCCCTATGCTGTTGCTGGCAGCATTATAAACAGCATCGGCCAACTCATTCACATCACCATAGCTCTGGGCATCTACAACAACTCCGGACTCCATGCCGACTGTCTCATTAAATTGATTTACCAAGGAATCGAATCTATTCTTAACGGATCCATTATAATAATGCCAAACGGAAATTGTGATAGGCTTGTCCGGATCAAGGGGATCCTCCATCTGACTACAGGAACTAAAGGTACTTATTATAATGGCTAATGAGATAGTGTATGCAATGATTTTATGTAATCTCGTCTTCATCGTAACCCCCTTATTCTGTCGGTGTTCTATAACAATAAACTTTTCTATTCTAATTATATCCATGTTTTTGTTAAAAACAACTCATATTTCTATAATAAGACATCTTTTGATAAATTTCTCAAAAGTTTGGAACGTCCTTCTGCGATTCATTGGCTTCTTTATTAATGCCCTCTGTCAAGATACTAAAAAATAGCACCCACCCTTGATCTGATCGATGCTATTACAATGTCATAACTTTCATATTCGCAAGTATTTCTTGAGATGACTTAGCAATCCATAGTTTATTTCCAAGCTTTGCTATCTTTTTAAATTTCTTTATGGCTTGCTCCGTTTCACCCCTCATTTCTTCTATTTGTGCCAAACGGTATAGGATCCCTAAGTATTGCCTTTTATCTAAATCATTGTTTCGTAATTTATTAAGATGTTCATAACTTAGCTCATACTTACCTAGATAATAATATCTCTAACCAATTAATATTTCGACTGATTTTTGTAATCTTTTTCCCAAAGGACATAATTTTACCAGATTGGTCTCATATAATATTTCAGCTTTTTCTATTTCACCCAACTCATAATGACATAGAATAAGATTGATTGTATAGGCAAGATAGGTTCCATTTTTTTCTGACAAATAGGAGGTATCGATCCCCTCCAAGTAATCTTTTGCTATTTGAAAATCACCAAGCGCTATAAGCCCCGCTGCACGATTTATAGCAAGAACGCTCTTAATCCTTGGTTCTTTACCACGCCTCTTCTCTAGCTTCTCAAACATTTTTATAAATCGTTCCGGGTCACAATCCGAGTCTATGGCTTTATTTCGAATAGTGTATATGATGTACCCAGCAATATAATTACTTATCATTAAAATAATGAAAGTGATAAAGAACGATAGGATAATGTTAACATCAAGATATACCAAAGTCAGCATACTAATACATGTTATAATAAAAAGTACAATCAGTATAATATTAATTCACCTCTTTTTACTATTTCTTATTTTTCCTAACTATTATCTATAAATTAATTGTGCAATCATATTGTATATGAAATATATTCCATTTTCAACCATTATTTACAAGTACCATTAACCTACTGATACCATATAACTCATAGAATACACCACCATACCTCTACTATAAATCACAAAAGGCACCCTATCATTTACATGGTAAAGTGCCCTTCGTTATTATTCAATACAGACCTACCGACGTCACATCTTCGACGCATAGGCAATGAGTCAGCGACAAGACTTTGTGGCTCCGCGCTGGTTCTGCACCACCAAGAACAGATTTTATAATTCTCTTCCGTATACTTCCATCTGACTGAGTGCCGGAAATGGTGAGGGATCCTCTGACTTGATTAATCTTGACAATTCGATCCATTCTATCTGCTTATCTTCAAATCGGATATCATGTGGAAGACTACTTTTCTCCAATTCTACTTCCAATATGTCGCCGTTAGAAAAAGTCAGTGTCACAGATTTCCACCAGTTATCATGAGGAAAATCTGCCCTGGTATAAAGCACTACTTTGTCTACTTCTACCAATCTTCCAAACTCAATCTTCATAGCTGCGTCATCCTGTCGGTTAATACCCCAGGATTGATAGGGCCACTCACCATGACTGTTATTCACAGTGATTCCGTCGATGGCATTCTTAGCCGCAAATACTGCCTCGCCTCTGGTTTCTACATTGGCGGACGCATGTGGATAACAGGTTACCTTCCCATGCTGATCATAGACATTTAGAGCAAGATTGCGATAAGCCTTTACCTCATACTCAGAAGCCAACTTAACGGATAGCAGATGCTTGTCTCCATAAAATGCTTTCGGCGAGAGATTAATTCTTTTCTCTCCGAAGGGGATCTCATATATGACATCATCTGTTACATAAACCAGCGATTTTCCTAAAGCATCATCTAATTGCATCCACACATAGCAAGGCTTCTGTGAGCACTCAAATATGATCTTGTCCCCCGGACAATATTCCCTGGTGTACACCAAATGCACTTCTTTTTCTCCATGATTCTCTGACACTGTTTTGGAATCCACAGCTATTATCTTTAGCTTTAATTCTGCCATACCGATATCCTCTTTTCTCTCGAATAGCAATTCTAGTATTTTCCTATGACATTACCACTCTCGGTTATAATCTGCGATTATTTCTGACACTATCTTATTTGTTCCTTTTTCTATATGATAACATAGAGCGGGTATTCTTGTCATCGGATGTAGCAAATTTGTATTCGGATCAGCAACAATTATTGTTCCCTTCCCTTCACCAAGTACGGAAGTAACCCGGCACATGGAATATTCGTTCTCTACCTGCGCCATGGACTGATCTTGTGTCAGTTTCTCACCTTCTACATCAATTTCTATTGCAAATCCACAATCATAGGCCGTACATTCAATTTCACTACTTATAAAATGCTTTCTTATATGGCCTTCTTCTGTTGGCACTAGGATTGTTTC
>JAQZBA010000232.1 GCA_029239365.1 Herbinix sp.
CTCCTTCTCCCATTACATATAATCCCTTCGGAGTTACTTATCAGTAGCTACATACGCCCGTAATAAGCAACGACGCCTGACTAGGAAGTAAAACATAAGTCTATACTGCATTTACTTACATGTATTCTGTCTCTTCAATTTTACAGTAACACATATTGCAAAAAGCACATACCTCAAACTTAATTATAAAAAAATATGAGTTATCCTATCGTAAACTTATACTACAATTTGACATGTTTACAATGAACTATCTGCTACCAAAAGACTACGAACTTTCAAATCAGGTTCATACATTCTGGAAGGTATCTGACAATTAATCTGTTGCAATAACTTAACTAAAGCAATATCTTCCGGCGTAAAGTCTTCTATGTCATCAACTGTGGATGTCACAGCGTACGCTTCCTCTAACGTTGAGTAACGTATTATGTCGAATGGTTGGTACTAATGGGAAAAACGCTCATATAATAACATATGGCGATATATAAGAAGTATGTTTATGTAAAGCTAATTCTAAAATAGAGGGTGATTAAATGAATTATAAAACAAAATTAACCGGAATGGTAGTTTATCCAAATGATCCTGAGTACCCGCAGGCTCGTATGAACTGGAATCCATTCACAAATACATTTCCGATTGTATTTGTATTTGCTCAAAACACAGAAGACGTAGCAAATGCCGTCAAATGGGCTCGCGAAAATGATGTGCCCCTTCGGATGCGAAGCGGAAGGCATGCACTGGCAAAAGACTTCTCCCAGACAGATGGTGGGATTGTAATAGATACCAGTCATATGAGAAATTTCACAGTGGATAAGGTAAATGGAATTGCCGAAGTACAAGCAGGAATACGTGTAGGCCAGCTCGTAAGGGCACTTGCAAAGGAAGGTATTATGGCTCCTTTTGGAGACAGTTCTACTGTTGGTATCGGCGGAATTAGTACCGGCGGAGGAATTACGGCTATACAGCGTACAGCAGGACTGATTTCTGACAATATTCTGGCGGCTACCATAGTTGATGCTTGTGGTGAGATTTTACAGGTCAACAAAGACGAAAATCCGGACCTGCTATGGGCCTTGCGTGGAGGCGGAGGAGGTAACTTTGGTATCATAACCTCCTATACATTTACAATACGTCCTGCTCCTTATCAAGTAGGAATATATGAAGTAGTCTGGCCATGGAATCAATCGGAAGAAGTTATTGATGAATGGCAAAGATGGTCTCCATCGGTTGATGAAAGGCTGGGTACCATATTGGAAGTAAATTCGAAAATAAATGGTTTGCTCCGTTCGCGGGGTATATACCTTGGTCCCAAAGCAGAATTGGAGGAATTAATAACACCTTTGACAGATGTTGGATCTCCAATCAAGGTGTTTATTGATGAAGTTACATTATTAGAAGCAATAGAATTCTGGGAACCGGATGAACCGCTGTTCGATACGCAGTACTCTACCTGGTCCTCCTCATGGGTTGAACAAACCATACCGGAAGAAGGAATTAAAGCAATCATAAACTTCCTAGAGAAAGCAGATGGAAGCGAATCCAATTTCTTTTTCCTGAACTCCGGAGGTGCTATGAACCGCGTATCACCTGAGGATACAGCCTTTTTCTGGCGTAATACAAAATATTATATTGAATGGGATGCCTCATGGACTGAAGAATGTGATGCACAAAAAAATATAAATCTTGTGAATCAGACCCGTATACAACTGCAACCCTTTATAACTGGATCTTATGTTAATGTACCAGATTTAAATATCAAAAATTATGGTCAGGAATATTATGGTGATAATTTTGCACGACTCAGGAAAGTGAAAGAGAAATATGACCCGGAAAATTTTTTCAACTTCGTGCAAAGTATTCCTCCGTACCATAACTGTTGTCACAGAGATGATAATTGAAATTAGGTTCATATAGAGTAATACACATCTGAATCGCCGCCTACCAGATATTCGATTCCGGTCATCCGATGTAATGCAAGTAAGAGCATCCGCTTGTGGCTGATGCTCTTAATGTGCCATATAGGTAGACAATCTTCAAATCATTTCCTTCTCTGCTTAAAATCCTATTGCGGTATTTTACTTACCGCGATGCTGAGGGTTTCATCCACAAAATAGATCTGAACCCCAATTCCCGCACTGTTACTTGCAAAATAGGTGACATCACCTTCCGAATTTGCTTCAAAAGGGTCCACGGTATAGTCCTTTTTGATCTCGTCAAGATAATCCATAAAATCTTCCTTCGCCACCTGTTCGAGAGAGATCATTGCTGAATCATTCGTTTCCATAACTGCTATCACTTTACCATCTTTGAATTCAGGTACATTCATTACCAAGTCGGAGGTGGGCCATTCAGTTTCGCCGAAGACCACTTCTTCTCCGTCTTCACCCTTGATTGTTACTGTGTCACCGTCAAAATCCACATCTTCAGCACCTGCATCCTCCATAATATTTTCTGCAAGTGCTTCTCCTGCTTTTTCCTCTAACTTTTCTTTTGCTCCGCAGCCGGCAAACGATAATATCAAAATAAACAGATAGCTCCAAATCAAAATCTTTTTTATAACATCTCTTTTGGTTGTTATCGTGATCCCTGTACTCATACAAACCCTCCAATCTCATTTTATTATCGTAAATTTTCCGACAATGGGTATTTGCTTTGCTTTCCCTCCGAATCCATTGATCAGACCCATCACGGCAAGCACAAGAACAATGACGGCAAATAACGGAAGCAGCATCCACCCGATGATAGGGATTATGCTTAGAATCACATTTCCCGCTATGGTTGTAATAAGGAGTAGTAAGGATTGATTGGCATGAAATCTTGCATACCTAGATTCTGGGCAAACAAGAAGTGGTAAAAAGAATAGAAGATAGGAAAGTCCCGCCATAGTCTTTCCTTTTTCAATGTCATCAATAGTATAGCTATAATTCTGAGTCTGCTGTGAAGTGTCTGCGTTTTTATTTTGCTCTGTCATAATAGAACCCTCCATTTTTCATTGCTTATATTTACGAGAGCGTATCGGTGTTATTTCCTTCTTCTTAGTGTCGCAGATGCTTCATTTGAAATTATAAATTCATCACCATTCTGGTATACAACACTACAAAGATAAAAGTATTTCGTACCCGCTACTACATTTTTATCAACATATTTTGTAGAGGTAAGTACTGTACTCGTGATCGGAGTCAGACTTTCTGCATCAGCAGCTATCCCTCGATATAGATTATAACCTTTCACTTTCGTAGCATCACCAAAGGCATTCCAGGTTAATGTTATACTCTCCGTTCCTGCTTTGGCATCTAACTGAATTGCATTTTCTTTAAAGTGATACTCCTCCGGTTCCCCTGAAGGAGGTCCCGGTATCATCGACATAGTGTAGGATATGCCATTGTTTTGACTGATATCAATATTCATGGCATCATTCTGGACTTCAATCGTCTGTTCATTAATGATTGACTTCATATCTTGCTCATAGGCATAATTTATTCTTGAATCGATATACGCTTCTACAGGTGATACAACAGCCCGTTCCGCTGTCGGTGGTATAGGCCTGCTTGCCGCCGGAATAATTGACTTTTGTAGCTTGATCCCGTGATATTCAATTTCAATGTATACCCCGGTGTAGGAGTTCTCATTATAAGGGATATCTTTAAATTCAAATACTGAGGATGGTGAAGATTTCTTAGCACTTATGTCGATTTGTATTTCTGGTCCAAGTGAAGTATTAATAGACCCCTCATTTTTTTTGATAAAATTCTGATAAGCATCTTCCTTTGTAGTACCGGCTTCAATTTTTGCCTTTGGTTTAAACAGCTCAAACATCTGATTCGTAGCAGTTTTTCCTTTTATCGTTTTACCATAGGTAGTTTTCTGAGAAGAAAGGCCAAGCGCTTCACTGATATCTTTTGCTTTGACGACACTTTGCTCTTTCGTACCGGCTCCAACAAGAGTTACATCGCCTAGATAAAGATCCTCTCCATATAAATTTTGTATCGAACCCGATATACTCATCGTGCGATTCACCAGATCTTTTTTAACATCAATAAATATTTCTAATCCCAACTCCGGTTTTTTTATCTCACTAATAACCTTCGCATTTTCATAAACCAATTGAGATACTATACTGTCCCCTTTATTAAGTACAACATTTTCTAACGTAAATTCTCCACTTATATTCGGTGTAACATGATAAGTTTTTTTCGTACGATTCTCTTTCTCAATAATGATGTCAACTGGATTCGTATATTTAACTTCGTCTTCATCGAAAGCGATTCCGTTTGGACCATATTTTTCACCGTTTATCTTCCCTGTTATTCTTGAATTAAAGGCGTCAGGAAATAGATAAGTTAGGGTATAGGGAGGTTGGACATTGGTTAGTGGAACTACCGCATTATATTTATACTGAGGATCCGTTCTTGAATAAGCTGCTCCTACTCTATCTAACGGAGTGATTGGTGTCATCACCACAAATTTACCATTCTCATCTACCTTCACAACGGTATCGCTTTTTGTCCCATCCGCATGAGTAATATAAATAAATACATCCTCTCCATTACATGCAACCAGATCCTTATCTTTTATCGTAGACCGGAACGCAGTTCCACTTATGATGTCTCTTACTGCATCCACTTTATCTATATTAAGATAAGCATATGCGTTGTCTACTTTTATATTAGTTCCACCACCAATGCTTTCCCCTGAGGTATGAGCCCAGGTTTTATCATAAAGATTACATCTCTCATTTAAAATATCGATATTATTTCCAAATACCACGGCACTCAGTTGAAAAATCAAGTCAACCCATAAATGAACTGATTGAGAGGCTGAGGAAACATCAAGCTTAACATTGGCCTCTAATCCCACCTTGAAGCATGCACTCAATACCTTGATACCGAACATCTCTAATCCAGCCTTTGGCATAGCATAAGCCCAAAGTTTTAACTCACCTGAGGCGGTTATTCCCGTTTCTAATCCCTTACTTTTATATTCTACAATAGGATAAGCTGCCATTGGAATTAGCCATCCCACAGCTTTCGCTCCAACTCTGATCGTACCCTCTTGCTGTACTCTGATTTGAAAGTTTATATTACCATCAAGGCCAAGTACAAGATATACTCCGGCATAAAGCTTTCCTATCTCAAAATCTATATCATAGCCATAGATAAGTATCTCAACCTGCTTTGAGATGTTTAAATCACCATCGATCAATAAGTCTGATTCCACATCTATGTTCGCAGTAGCTTCCGCTTCAAAATCTCCCCAGGTTCCCCAGTCAGCATATGCAGTAAGTGTCGGTTTATATATTTTTAGAGAACCTTCGGTTATCTCAACTTTTGCCTTATATTTTAACTCCGATTCCCTATCATTCTCTAAAGACTCATCTTCCTCTTTCGCAGCTTCCTTTGCCAAAGCCTTTTCATATTCACTGAGACTAGGGTCATCATCGATTGCTTTTAATTTAGCTTTCAATGCTTCCTCATGGTCCTTATCCGTACTCTCATCAATCAAGTCAAGGCCTGATAAATCAATTTCGACCATTGGCTCCCTATCCGTAGCAGCAAGGGATTCTATCTCATCTACATTATTACTGGAGATATCCGTCACCATTCTTACTTCCTCATTGACATAGCTTATCGTATCATTGGTAAGAGGTATTGTCTGTTCGGGGATTTTGACACTTTCAACTACTTCGCTAAGTTCAGGCTGTTCCACCGGTATGGTAGTCATCCCGGAAGCATCTGTCGTTGGTGTACCTGCAACCTTCATAATACTTTGATTGGTTGCATCAAAATATATTTCTCCTAATTTAGGAGTAAGGGCATTTTTCGTGCTACTATCAACCGTAATTGATTTTGGTGTATACTCCTTAACTCTGCTCCAACGAGGCTTACTATCTGTTTTTTTAAGCCTTCTTTTGTCGGAAGGTATGTACTTCTTACTTTTTATTGTTTCTATCTCTGGAATAGCGATACTTTGAATATCATTTGGATCTACTTCCTCCGGTATCACTAATACTTCCTCTTCTTCAAGTTCGTAATTGATGCCTTTAGGCATTGTTACTACATCAGGTCTCATCTTATAAGTAACTCCACTTAATTTACTTTTTGCTTTGATGGTACCATCGTTTGCAGCAGATGCATCGACTGCAGGAGTGATTAAGCTAATAATTATGA
>JAQZBA010000233.1 GCA_029239365.1 Herbinix sp.
CTCCATAATTAATAAATTAGATCCAAGCTGGAAACCAGCCTAGAACAACCGACTACTATATCTTTTAGATATATATCTTTTAGATATATTATAAGAGGGATTATAAACAATGTCAACTACTTTTATATCACCTTATTATTATAAAGTTTAGTCTTCTGTCACAACACTTCATTGTATTCTCAGCTTTCACAACAGTATCAAAAAAACTCTTCACAAAGACTTTCTTTATCAGTCTTATAAGATAAAAAATATGCAAGTAGACTTATTTAAGAGTCACCTTTGCTTGAGTATTCTATAGTTCAGTTAAGGGCTTTTATTGTCAGAGCCAAAATTACTTCTTCTGCTTCGACATATAAATCTAATCTTCTGTCTCAATCCGGTATCTGCGCAATAATTTCTCTGCTTCTGTTACACAATCCGGATAGTTTTTCATTACCTGCGAGATAGCTTTTAAAGCGTCTTCCTTTTGCTGGTTATTCATATCGATACGGTCTCTCAGCTTCTGTCTACGTACGTTAAGTCTGTGGCGAACCTCAACCATCTCCTTATTATCGAGAATAGCAGTCGGTTGATAGATCCAGATCTCCGAATCAACGATTCCAAATTTCTTCAGCTCATGGACTAACTCATTGTTGAAGAAATCCAATAATTCCGTATTACTTTGATATCTTCTGGCTTCATCCTTCATACGGACATATTCTTCCCAGGCAATTTTTAACTGTTCGAAGTTCTGAACCATATATTTGCTAAAAGTATAATCCAGATAATTACGATTATTAACGGACTTTATCTTCACCTTGTTCATCAGCATGATCTGCCGGTTTTGTTTCATTTGGACCAGATGGATGCCTCCGGAGTTTCTCCTGGCTTCCATAAAAACATAAAGGGCAGAAACCATGCCCATCAACACTGTTAATAGAAAAGGAATTGTAAAATTCGCTTCTGAATAATTGGATAGCAAAGCAAATAAGAGGATTAATAGGATAACGATTACGCTGGTTGCAATCGAGATACCTTTCAAAAACGCCTGCTTACTGATAATCTCATCCTGCTCCTCATCAAGCGCAAGACGTTCCTTCTCCAGATGCATGATATCCTGCTGAATGATTGCTTGATATTCCTCCGCTTCCCTGATTACCGATAATTCTTTTGGTATTTGCTTCTCAAAGCTCTCATAGAGTCGGAACTGTCTGTCCGAGATAATGGAACTTTTTCGCTGTAGCTTACCGCGCTCTTTACTTAAGTTTACGATCTTTCTGGCTGCTTCCTCCAGGCCTAATCTCTGTTCCTCCGGTATCATATCTATTTTCTGCATATCAGTGAGGTAAGAGGTAACGGCCGAATATTCTACCTTAGCTTCCTCAATCTGACGCCCACTTTCAATGATAATCTCACAATTGTCCTTAACATAACCCATTCGTTCCGTGTGGGTATTCAGCTTGACTGAACGTTTTGCCTCTTTCCCGAGGATCTGTTCCTCTATCTCTTGTGATTGTCTCTTCTTTTTGCGAAATATATTAAATAATCCCATTCATTCCTCCTGAATTACTACTAAATTTGGCGGATTTGAGCCTTCCAGCCTTCAATCAACTCTTCAGTCTTCTGATAGTATTCATTCATTCGACCTTGGAGTTTCGTCTGCTTCAGATTCTGAATCTCAGCCATCAGGCTACCCTGCGCCGCTTCTTCCTTCTTCTCTTGCATTGAACTTTCTATCATAAGCTGTTGATCTTCACTCACCTGATACTCCTTAAGCTTATTGCGATACAGCTCCTCTTGACCAAGCAAGAGCAGGGAATAGAGGAATTGTTGTAGTGTTTCTTCTCTATGGTTTCGATTATATGCTTGTTCGAATCGTATTGCTGCCGCTTTAAAGCCTTCGGTATGTAGCTTGGCAATCGCAAGGTTATGTTGGATATCACCATAATCTTCGGGAGATAATTCCGTGGCGGCTGGGGAGTCCAATAGCCTTTCATATTCCGCCGCTGCTTCTGTATATCGCTTCTGCGATAAGTTGTTGTTTGCCTTAATACAGCTTCTTTTTACCTTTGGCATACCTGCAATCGTATCCAATTCCTTAAGTAGGCTCTTAATCTCATACTCCGTATAATAATCAGCACTACATAATATCACGGTAACCATTGTTTTTGCATCCGCATGCTGGGATTTCAGTTGTCTTAGCTTCTCCGCCCGGTCAGGCAAGTTAAGTTCTGTCTGTATCCAATCGATCAGACCATCGCAAAACAACTCCTCTTCAATCAGATAGACATGATGAAAAAGATAATAGCAAAGCTCCTCAATTGAATACACCCGAACTCCGTTAGAGGCAAAACCATATGGTCTTTTGGTTCTTACTCCACTACATAATATCAGCTTGCCCATGTTCAACTCCTCATTTTCATCAGATTTCAACGGTAAATAACATGATACGTCCGGACACCGGATAGATTTCACCAAAACCAAGATCATTTATTGTAATAATTCCGGTCGATTGATCCTTGCAAGTTAGATTGATTTCCAATCTGGTCATCCGCTCCGGACGGTTCGCAAGCTTAGTCAGATGAATTTTCTCCCTGACTACCTCCTTCGTTAGAACACTCCTCAGTATTAGCTCCAGTTCTGCCTCCCCCTCAGGGATGACCTCAATACTTTTATTCACCTCGTACCAGAGATCGCCAGGCTTAGCTAATGCAACCTCTTGGAGCTTGGTATCCTTATATACCCGTACTTCAACAGAACCGGTAATCATATCATCATTCAGAAGAAGGAACTCCTCCAGCTTCCTATCGCCGGACAATTCCTTCGCAGCGTAACAGGCTCCCTTGGTAAAAAGATTCTGCCCCATAAAAACACGTCTTCCGGTGCACAGTCCCTTGATAGCCTCATCCGCCCAGCCTCCGTCAAAGCCCTTGCCTGTAAAATACAAGGTTGTGACCAGCTTCTTATAAAGTGTTGTATTTGCAATGTTTTCAAAGATATAAGCAGGATCCTCCTTCTTCTCCTGGAGCATCTTAATATTCAAGATATGACTGTAATCTGCTTTATTCAAACTTGCGATCATCGGTCTATTTCTACTATTTAATTTGATTTGATAATATAGTAACCCTTCTTCATTATAATCAAACAAGCCCACATCGTTCATCCATAAGGACTTGTCTTGATTCAAAGCATAGTAAAGATAAGCACCTGCATGGCTCATTACAACCACACGGTCCTTCTCCAAGCCCAGTATTGCTAACGCAGCATAGATACCCTCCACCAAGGATCGATTGGTATTACGAACCGTCACTACTAGTTTCGTGATCTGTTCCGTAGGAAAGTACTTCTTAAGTAGCATCAAAGTCTTACGGAAATATTTTTCCATCAAGGACTCCGCGCTAAACGTTTGATCATATAACTGAAGCTGCGTTCCCTTCGCAAGCTTATCCAGAAGATTCTTCACTACAATCCCCGAGTTATTTGCTCCACAGGCGATTGCTTCATCTCCAAAAAGCCATTGCTTTGTATCGGCTTTCACACACAACGCGGTCGGAATCAGATTTAATTCATCCTCATCTCTGGTACTGATTGGTATCGGCTCAAGCGATTTATAGCTAAAGCAGCTAATCTGAGTATAATCCTCACATAAATCATATCCAACAATCAATTTCTTTGGTGTATCCATCGCCAATTTAACATGCCTCCCTTTGTGATAGTTTGTGCCGAGGATTTCGCAGGCACAAACTATGAGGTGTGAATTAATGTCTTTTATTAATTCACACTATACTCCTCGCCTAATTGATTTGTTTGAAGCAGGTATCAGCTATATATTCTCTCACAATATAATTCTCCATGATATCAAGCAATGTATTGTCATCCTTCATTTCCAACGCTATAAGCATAAGATTAATCTGATTGAATCTTCCGTCCTCTTCTTCCAAAGTTTCACTATCATACTGAAGGTGGAAGCTTTCCGTAACCGCTTCCTCGTCCGCATAGCCTTCGGTAATATAATACTGTACCGTCTCATGATAGAACAACATGAATTCCTTCACATGAAGGCCCATAAATACATTTGTCATCCGCTCGGTGATAAAGTCCGGCTCCTCATGCTTTAATAATCGATAATGAATATATACCTGACTTCTCGGATCTGTAATATAGGTGATAAAGCATTTATCCAGAAGTTGCTCCGGCAATGTAACCAGGTTACGATACTCTGCAAAGAAAGGTAGAATAATACTCATCTTCACAAAGCGGTTAATCTGAAGCTCCACATAGCTTAATTCATTCTCTGTCAGCTTCTTATTATATGAGTTATGTTTTAACCAGGCAAGCAAGCAGATATCATTCTCTTCATAATTCAACTCTCTTTTCATCACTGGGAACAGATCCGAATGTGTCACATGCTCATGTACCAGAAAGTTATAGGCATAGAAGGACAAAAAGGCTCGAACCAGCATATGATTCGTAACATCCTTATAATATTCGTTGAACACCAGATAGCTGTCTTCAATATAGCTCTCTGCAAAAAGCATATGGGTCAGCAAATGTTCTTCCAGCATATGAGTACCAAGTTCAAAGTTCTTCGCTGCTTTCCAGAGCTTATACATTTCTCTAGTCGCTCCCTCATAATACTGAACCAGATACCGAAGGATGGCTTCATCATATTTACCATGCGAGAAGACATAATAACATAGTTCTACCATGAGCTCCTGCTTCTTCTCCGCCTCCGAGGTCAGCATCCATCCGGAACACATTTTAACAAGACGGTTCACGGTAATTCCTTCAAAACCGAAGATCTCCAAAGCTGTAAGCGCGCGGTAATAGATCTTTCTTACCACCATATATTCAATATATTTCGCTCGTTCTGCGGGCTTTATACTATGTAAATCAATCTGGTTAAGATAATACTCAAGCAGCTCGTCATTATAATTCTCATAATAATACTCTATTAAAGTCTGATAACAATCCGTGACATATTCCTTCGCCAGATCTTCAATCTGTAATACCTGCTTACGAAGTGCTATTGCATCGTCATTCATGATTCGGTAATTCTGGTATCGGTCAAACAGATGCAATAGCAGCATCGAATGGTTTGAGTAATCCAGACAATGATTCTCATACTCCTCCGGCTTTAGATAAGGAGTTACACTATAGTCAATTGACTCTAGATAGCAATTGCCAAAGCTATCAATCATGAATATCTCAGCATTACTTGTAAAAATATCTACCTGCGCTCTTCCCATGACTAATGCCTGGTTTTCCTCAAAGCCAAGTTCCTTATGGACTACCTTTACACTGACTATATTAGGGTTATCGCAGATAAATTCATGTCGGTAGATTACATAGGGCATATGCTTAGAAAGCTCCGCATTCAGACTACTCTTCGACAGGAACTCTCTATATAATTCTGCCAGATCATTACTAATCAGGTGTGTACCCAGCATCTTTGTTGTAAATAGCTCCATCCGCTTTAGATAGCTTCGATAAATCGGTTCATTCTTCTCTCTGTTTCTGACAATATTGGCGTAGAGAAAGGCTTTCCTTTTATCGCTTAGGTTACTGTTATAGATAAAATACAACAACACCGGAGAAGCCAAAGGCTCCTGCACTGAATAACTGATGGAATACATATAATATTCATAAAGCTCAGTGATGCGAAGCTGCGCTTCCACACCAAGACGATACCATTCAAAATACTTCTCTGACCTCTTCAGTCCTTTGATCAACAGGCAACAAATTGCTGATAAGGTCTCCACATCTTCATATTCATCATAGAGCTTCATCAACCCTTGACAGATGATAGGGTGATACGTCTTTCTCTTGCTCGCGAGATATGTATATTGCTGTGCTAACTCCTTCGAAAGAATCCAGTTCTTGATACCGAAGTTCAAAGCCTGAAGCTCGAATTCATTCAATTCACGTAATAGGATCGGCTCCTGATTCCATACGCAGACTGCCTCATAATAAAGAATCGGACTATGACAGCCAGCTTCATACTGTTCTCTAATATCCGATAATTTTCTACTGCCACTTCTGCCATAACCGCTATCAATATTCAGTAGAAACCAAAGAATACGCCAATCACTATTACCATTCTCATAATAGGTACGAATAGACTGAGCTGCTTCCTTAATTGTCTCTTCATCCTTCTCATATACAGCATTCAGATAAAG
>JAQZBA010000234.1 GCA_029239365.1 Herbinix sp.
TGATACAATGAGGATTAAACTAAATAGATTTATAAAGCCGGATAATTCTTGAAAGATAGAAGTAGCCGGCTTTTGCACATTATGACTAAAAAACTATACCATTTAGTGATATAAACTAAAATATTTCTAAAATAATATTGACAGTATGGAATAATGTTGTTATAATTAATGCATGAAAGCGATTTCACATCGTGATTATGTAACAAAATGTACAAAGGATGCAGAGCCATTACTACAACACATGACAAGCGTTGGCAATATATGCTAGGCATTTATTTTTTATTTAGTATTGAAAGCGATTTCAAATAATGAATATTTCAATGAGTTGTTAAAATATGCAGTAATTAATATTTTACAACAGTAGCAATATTGATTCTATGGAATATTTTTTTACAGGAAAATGAAAGCGGTTTCATGAAAAAAGAAAAAGAGAATAACATAAAGGAGTGAGGATATGAAAAAGGATAAGCAAAAGGCGGGGGCTCCGGCGATTGTGCTCAAAAAATTAACCTTTTGGCAGAAGGTAATCAAGTATAGGATTTTAATACTCATGTGTATGCCGGCAATTATATTTTTCTTTGTATATTCGTATTTACCGATGCCGGGTATTTATATTGCCTTCACCAATTTCAATTATGCAAAAGGGCTATTTGGAAGCCAATTTGTCGGGCTGGATAATTTCGAATTCCTGATCACCTCCGGTAAGATCTCGATGCTAACCCGTAATACCATACTGTACAATCTGGCATTTATCATCCTGGGGAATGCATTGCAGATATTTGTAGCGATATTACTAAATGAGATAATGAATAAGCACTTTAAGAAGATTACACAGACAATGATGTTTCTTCCGTACTTTATCTCAGCTGTTCTTGTTGGATTACTCCTTTATAACCTATTGAATTATGATTATGGCTTTGTTAACAGTATCATTGAACAGTTTGGAGGTACACCGGTTAAGGTTTATTCTAACAAACTTGTATGGCCTTACATAATTGTAGCAGCCGACCTTTGGCAGAGAACAGGGTATGGATCCATTGTTTATTTTGCGGCGATCATGGGTATTGACTCCGAGATGATTGAGGCAGCCAAGGTAGATGGTGTCAATGCATTTCAGAAGATTCGTTTCATCATACTACCTAACCTGAGACCCACGATTGTTATTTTGCTCCTATTTGCAATGGGCGGTATTTTAAAAGGTAACTTTGGTTTGTTTTATAATATAATCGGTGCTTCTAATTCCATGTTATTCCCGACGACCGATATTATTGAAACCTTTGTCTTCCGTTCTATGATGAATAACTTTAACTTCACTCAGGCAAGTGCTGTTGGTTTATATCAATCTTTATTTGGATTTGCATTGGTTATGACCTGTAACTGGATTGTTAAGAGAATTGACAGCGATTATGCGCTATTCTAGAGGAGGGGGGATAAAATCATGGTAGGAAGAGTTCGTAATAGAATTAAGTTAGACAAATCAGACAGGCTTGTCCGCGGCTTTGCTTATATATTTATCAGCATATTTGCGTTAATGTGCTTGGTACCGTTTGTATTGATGATTTCCACCTCATTCAGTACGGAGAGCGAGATTACCAAGACAGGTTTTGCATTAATCCCGAAGGGATTTACCTTTAAAGCATATGAACTTTTGCTTAAGAATTCCAAGCAGTTATTAGGAGCTTATGTTGTTACTATTGCAATGACTATAAGTGGAACTGCGATAGGTTTATTCATTATATCGATGACCGGTTATGCTTTGCAGAGAAAGGATTTCCCTTTCCGTAACGGTATTTCCTTTTACATTTATTTTACAACGTTGTTCCAGGGAGGTTTGGTACCCTATTACATTCTGGTAACCAAATATATGGGTTTGAAGGATAATTACCTTGCGGTATTCCTTCCCTTACTTATGACCCCTTGGCTTATTATTCTGATGAAGAATTTCATAAAGTCCATTCCTTATGAAATAACAGAATCAGGCAAGATCGACGGAGCCGGTGATATCACGATCTTCATCAAACTAATTATGCCGATGTTAAAACCTGCGCTTGCTACCATCGGTTTGTTCCTGGCCTTGAATTATTGGAATGAATGGTATCAATCCATGTTGTTCTTATCAGCAAAAGTTGAATTCAGGCCCTTACAGTATCATTTGTATAAAATTATTAACGAAGTAGCTTCACTACGTAACTCTGTAGCTGCTACTGTTACACAGGTTACCTCACTTCCACTGGAGACTCTGAAGATGGCTACCGCAGTAGTCGCAACCGGACCGATTATATTCCTGTATCCTTTCGTACAGAAATATTTTATCTCAGGTATTACTGTTGGTGCGGTGAAGGGTTAAAGATGTATTGAGGCATTATGATGATGTTAATCTTCGCGACACGAAGAGAACATAGATAATTAAGAAAACAGGAGGAAAGAAAGATGGGGAATAAGATTAAAAAGCTATTAAGTTTAATGCTAGTTCTGAGTATGGTATTCACCTTGGCTGCCTGCGGTAAGAAGGAAGAAGTAAAGACAGATGATACCAAAACAGAGGATACCAAAACAGAGACCACAGAGACTGACACTTCAGGTTCAACGACTGAAACTCCGGCAATTGACACTTCAGAACATGTAGTGGTTAAGTATGTTGTAATGGGTAACAAACCTACCAATGGACAGTTAGAGTTGGGTATAGAAAAGTTGAATGCAATTCTAACTGAGAAGTTAAATGCTGAACTGGAATTATACTGGGTTGAATGGACTGATTGGCAGACACAGTATAACCTGTTACTTGCTTCCGGCGATCCATCCATTGATTTGATCGGAACAGCAACAGACTGGCTGGATGCTTGGCCGAATTCCAAGAAGGGCGCTTTCTTAGAGTTAACAACAGAGATGCTTCAGACCTATGCTCCGGAGACCTTTGCATCTGTTTCTGAAGAGCATTGGAATATGTGTAAACTCGATGGTAAGACTTATCTGATGCCAGAAGATAATTATGCACAGTGGATCAATCATGGATTTATATATCGTGGTGACTGGGCTAAAGAAGCCGGTTTAGCGAACGGTGTTAAGAGCTGGGAAGATTTAGGAACCTATTTTGCTTATATTAAGGCAAATAAGACAGATGTTATTCCATGGGATGCAGCTGCAAGTGGCCAGGCATTTGGTCAGCAGTTAACAGGCGGTTACATCCAATCTAAGACAGGCAATATCTTTATCGATGGTTTAGACGTTCCGTTATTCTTTGGTGCTTCGAAGGAAGATCCATTTACCTTAGTTTCGCCTTATATGGAAGGTGATGAATATGTAACATTTGCACAGATGATGAAGGATTGGAACGACGGTGGTTTCTGGAGAGAAGACGTTCTTAATTATACCGGTGACACCACAGAAGAGTTCTATGCAGGACAGACCGGTGCTGTACAGCATCATACACAGACTTTCGTGGGTACCTCACGTCCTACGATGGATACCAGACAACCCGGATCAGAAGTTAATTTCTTCTCCTTCTCAGAAGAGAGTAAAAACCTTAGTAAAGTATCCATTACTCATGGAGCAACTGCAGTTGGCGCTAACTCCCAACATCCTGAGAGAGCTTTAATGGTATATGATCTGCTCCGTAACAATGAGGAGTGCTATCGCCTACTGAACTATGGTATCGAAGGTACCAACTATATAGTTACTGCAGAGGGTAAGCTGGATCGTCCGGAAGGCTATGATAAAGATACTATGGAATTCCCCGGTTTCTTCTGGTGGGGAAGAAATGATAGTCTTGAGCTTACCAATGCTACCTGGTATGCAGGTAAGGATCAGGTTTATGCTGACTATAACACCTATGCAATTGACTATCCTTATTCACAGTTAGTATTTAACACCGATGATATTGCACCAACCATGGCTAACTTAGCAGAGATTTATACAAGTTATGTAACCGCAATCGCATTTGGTAAAGCAGGAGATCCAGCACAGGCAGTTGCTGATTTCAGAAAAGCGATGAATGATGCTGGTTATGAAGATGTGAAGGCTGCTATTCAGGCACAATTAACAGAGTATAAGGCATATTTAGGAAAATAATCAAGATATAAATCATACAATTTTACTGTTCTGTGAAGGTTGTCTATGAATACAGAGCAGCAATGCAGTGGAGAATAGCTTCATATAGGTAGTGTTTTAGTCATTCTAGGATAGAATAAGCACACTTATATGGAGCTATCTCTAGATATGGAAGCTATTCTTCATGACATAGATTTTCATCCTATGACATAAAATGCATATGCTGGTAAGCAGGGATGCATTAGGAAGATAAAGCATCATCTCACTGTTTAGATAGTCGTTAATCTGAAAACATGTGGTGAATGGAGAACGTTATGACAATTAAGGAGAGAACAGAACCACAGAGTACACTAATAGAATTTCGGGCAGATGCTGTATGGATAGAAGGACAGCCACATATTATCCTGTGTGCTTCTGTCTTTTATTTCAGAATTCCGAGAGACGAATGGAAAGACCGTCTGGAGAAGGTTATGGCAGCAGGCTATAACTGCATCGAAACCTACATTCCCTGGAATTATCATGAAGTGGAAGAAGGAACCTGGGAGTTCGAGGGTGACAAGGAGGTAACAGCCTTTCTTGCTATGGCTGCGACACTGGGATTGTGGGTAATAGCACGACCGGGGCCATATATCTGCTCCGAGTGGGATATGGGTGCCTTGCCTGCTTATCTATTAAATAAAGAAGGTATCGTATTAAGGGATTATAATGAAGTCTATCTTCAATGTGTGGAGCGATGGTATGATAGAATCCTGCCTATAATAGCGGATTATCAATTAGGAAAGCAAGGAACTGTGATTGCGGTACAGCTGGAAAATGAGCTGGATTTTTACGACTGCAAACAGGTTGAACCATATATAGCAACATTAAGAAGCTATGCTGAGAGAGCCGGCATCGAAGTACCAGTATTTGCCTGTGCGGGACAATGTGACGTCCTAAGAGCAGGCGGGTTGGTCGAAGGAGTCCTCCCGACCATCAATCTCTATCCTGAGGTTAAGGAGAAGGAATTAGAAGACCGAATAAGACATTATGTGGAGACCTTTCGGGAACAGAACCTACCGGTATGTATTACGGAAACGAGTTCGAAGCACGTTATTCTACGAAGAGAGCTGCTATCAGGTGCGAAGCTGATTGCTCCCTATAATCAGGTGGGCGGTACTAACTTCGGTTTTACAACAGCGGTAAATAATTGGGGTAAGCCTTTAAGCTATCTGCCCCATGACTATGATCTCGGAGGTATGATTGGTCCGAGAGGAGAGGTGAATGACGAATATAAGGAAGCCTTTCTATTCACCGGTCTTGTACATAGCCTGAGTGAGGAAATTGCGCTTAGTTGGCCGGAGGAAGAAAAGGAACTGCAGTTTACTGCCGAGTGTAGGCTGTCCAACTCCATCCTTCAGAAATTATGTCTACCTGGAGGCGGAAAGCTGATCGGGGTAGCTAATATAGATGTTATTCCAGGTGCAGTTCATTTCACTCACTATGGAAAGTGTAGACCGGCATATACGAAGTTCACGGTTCCACCGGTCCATTGTCCTATCTTGCCCTTCGAGATACCACTAACTACCTTAGGAATAAAGGAACCGGGAAGACTGATCTACAGTACAGCGGAGCTAGGAAGTATCAGAGTAGAGGAGGAGGCTTCCTATGTGATGTTCTATTCTTATGGGGCTTCAGAGATTGCCTTTGCGCTTCCGGATACGGTGAAGATTGATGTGCAGGGGATGAAATGTCTAAGGGAGGATGAACTTATTGTATTCACTTTCTCTGTGGAGATGAGTGGAACAGCTGTGATAGAGTTTGAAGATGGGAGAAGTCTGCATCTGTATGCTGTCTCTCGGGAAGAAGCAATCAATCAGTTATCGTCCAACCTACTCAAAACATCCCTGATTAACGGAGAACCAGCTGCTCTTATGCAGCAGATGCAGCAACTTTCTTATAGAAAGTATAATCTGTCAGCCTTGGGCAGAGAGCTTGGAGGTGCAGAGGTTCCTACAGGGGATTGCTGCAGAGCGATGGAAGAGCTGCAGTATTACCGTGGATATGGCTGGTATGAAGGTATAGTAAAAAGCTTCGCGGAAAGTAAGCGGTTAGGCTACATGGTATACA
>JAQZBA010000235.1 GCA_029239365.1 Herbinix sp.
GACGAGAGGAATTTGAACTAGCCATCTATTATGAGCAGAAGACCATTCAGGAATCCGGTAAGTTACAACTATTTCTGTATGAAGGACTTCATATGAAGGAGATATCCTGCTGTGGTGCGGATGAGAAACAGCTTGCTATAGCGATTGCGGGAACCTACGAGACAGAAGTGGAAGGCAGCATTCTTACCAATCTACAGGGTGAAAAGCTGATACCTGGGGAGATCTCTCTCTATTCAACAAGCTTTTCTGCATGCTCATCGCAGGGAAAAGGCATGAAATTCAGTGTGTCCGGAAGGGATGCAAAAATCCTTGTGATGCTCAACGGCAAGATGTTAGGCCGGCTGTGGCTCCCCTCTGAGCAGGTAAGACCGCTATTTGTAGGGGGTAATGAGTCGTTGCTCTATCTTCCGAAGAGCTATATTAAGGAGGAGAACCGCTTGGATCTACTGATTGAAGCCATGCTTGGTGAACCTGAGATCACAGAGGTATTCATTGAGGAAGTATGATATATGAGATGATTGCGAGATGATTCTGCCGGAGGGCAGGGTCATTTGGCTATTATCAAGGGAACTTATGTGTAAACATTTATTATAGGGTAAGGAGTTGTCGTGATGAGAATATCAGGATGGGAGAATAGCGAGATAACGAAAAACCTGAGAAACCAGATTGAGGAGTATGTAATCAAAATAAGGAATGAAAGTATACCATCAATCCCATTTGACGGCTATCGGCATTATATCGAGCATGGCAGCAGAAAGGAATCGGAAGCTGCGTATTTCAAAGTAAGGCGGAGGCTAACGGCGCTGTCACTTTATCTGCTTTGGAATACAGAGGGTACTTTTCATAAACAGGAGGTAGCACAGCTTAATGAGCTCCTATGGTCGATTTCGAATGAATTCACCTGGTGTCTGGCAGCCCATCTACCGTATACGGAAGCGGGATTTATAGGTGACCCCTCCGTGCAGATTGATCTATTTGCAGCGGAAACTGCTGCGACCTTGAGTGAAATTGCATCCATACACCGAGATAGTATTCATCCAATGATACTGTCCCACATCCGCAATCGGATCGAGGAACGTATCTTCACACCCTTTCTGGAGAAGGAATGGGGTTGGGAGACGCTGCATAATAATTGGAGTGCGGTATGTGCAGGTTCCATTGGTATGGCGGCTCTTCTTCAGGCGAAGGATGAGGAGAAACAGAAAATCCTACACAAGGTAGATCAAGCCATGGGGTATTTTCTGGCGGGCTTTGGAGAAGACGGGGCAACCGAGGAAGGGGTCGGTTATTGGGGATATGGCTTTGGGTATTATACCTACTACACTGCAATGCGACAAGAACTGGAGCCCGGTTATGCTATTCCGAAGGAGCTACTTGGTAAGTTGAAGGCAATTGCAGAATTTCCTCAGTTCCTGCAGATGAGTACCAATACCTATGTTCCTTTCTCCGATAGTATGGCAGAAGCAGCCATTCCGAGTGGATTATTATGTTATCTAAAGAAGGAATATGGCATAGAGATACCTGCTTGTATCACCGTTCCCTCATTTGATGCTGATCACTGTTACCGCTTTCAACACATCAGCAGAAATCTTTGGTGGACGGATGAAATGATGATAACTCAGATACCGCAGGATACCGCAAGATATCTCTCAGATAAGCAATGGCTCATACAGAGAAGAAGCCCCTATTATTTTGCTGTGAAATGCGGAAACAATATGGAATCACATAATCATAACGATGTTGGAAGCTTTGTATTCGCAATTCTCGGAGAACAGCTTCTGGCTGACTTGGGTGCGGGTGCTTACACTGCGGATTACTTTGGAGAGAAACGATATACCTGCCCTCAGACGAGATCATATTATCATAATGTACCGGTAGTCGCTAATCAAGAGCAAAAGGCCGGAGCATATTATTGCAAGGTTCTGGAGGTGAATGCAGAAGAAGCAACCTCTCATATTACGATGGAATTATCGGAGCTATATCAGAAACCGGTGCTTCAGACCTTCCGTCGTAGCATCACCTCTGATATGGATACTCATAGCATCCTTCTTGAGGACTACTACATAGCAACGTAACCAATCAGTTTCGAGGAAGGCTTTATCACGGTCGTGAATCCACAGCTTATCCGAGTGGGTGCCTTGGTTCTTACCGGAAGAGCCGGAACATTGATGATATCTTACGATGCTTCCGAGTTATATTATAAGGAAGAGAAGATTGTAATCAAGAATCATGATGGCAGGAAAGAGACTGTATATCGGGTTGGTCTCTGGACAAAAGAATTGGCTCTGGAGCAGCGAGTGCGAATTAACATATCGTATGAATTAAGTTAGGTAGAGTTGGTGTAGTATCTTGGAAAAAGGAATAATAATATAAAAAGGTAAAGTAAATAAAATAAAAAAAGTAAAATAAATAGTTGACTTTTTAGTGCTTTTATTAGATAATAACTAATGCAGTGCTTCTGTAAGAGCACTGCATTATATGAAAATCGAGGCGTGGCTCAGTTTGGTAGAGCGCTGCGTTCGGGACGCAGAGGCCGTGAGTTCGAATCTCGTCGCCTCGACTTATAAGACTTATCAGTAAATCGCTGATAGGTCTTTCTTTATAAACTCTCAACGTTAATTATTTGTTGCAAATCATACAATAATGAATGAAGAGATAGCTATTGACATTGGAGATATCTGGGTATAATATTACCTTGTTTACTATTGGATAACATTTGCATATTCCGGAATGATGGTATCGTAGGAGAGGAAGAAACATGTTATTTACAGGGAGGATGAGAGAATGGATATAATAATTAGAGCAATGCTGTCCACAGATTGGAATGAAGTTGCAGCCATTTATCAGGAGGGAATTGATACGAAGTTCGCTACCTTCCAAAAGGAAATACCAGTGTATGAGGCATGGGATAATTCACATGTTCAGAGCTGTAGATTGGTTGCTGAAGCAGAGGGCAATGTAATTGGTTGGGCTGCACTTAGCCCGTATAGCAGCCGTTGTGTCTATTCGGGAGTAGCTGAAGTCAGTATCTATATCAAGGCCGATTACCGAGGGAAGAAAGTTGGCGAGAAGCTTCTGATGGAATTAATAGAGGAGTCAGAGGCTGCGGGCTATTGGACACTGCAATCGGGAATTATTGAGATTAACGAGGCAAGTCAGGCATTACATAAAAAGCTGGGATTTCGTATGGTAGGCTATCGTGAACGAATTGCTAAGGATCATAACGGAGAATGGCAGAATACCGTTCTGATGGAGAGAAGAAGTACTGTAATTGGTGTATAGGGAACGATGCCATACATGGTTTTTGGCAAACAAAAAAAGCTCCCCAAGGGACTCGAACCCTCGACCTACGCATTACGAATGCGTTGCTCTACCAACTGAGCTAGGGAAGCATAAACTTTAATATATTGCCTAAGTAACAGGCTACTCAACTATTCTATTATAAAGAGTATAAAAATTCAAGGATTTTTTTAATCTTATTAAGATTAATTGATGTCATTAATGGAAGTGAACAAGATACTACAATTAATTGCCGTTACGAAAATTATTTTGTTTCAGTTTTAGTGGATGAAATATCAGCCTGGCAGTGATTAGAATTATGATAGGAATCAAAAAGGTCTTCGAAAATTCGAAGGCCTTTTTGATTCCTACATGTAATTATGTATTCATAACGATGAATTATCTTATATCACCCATAAAGCACAGACCAATTGCTCCGGGACCGGAATGGGAACCGATACTTGGGCTTACATAATTAATTATGATCTTACGTGTAGGCAGCTTATCATGAATTAATTCAGCTAGGTAGTTCGCATCCTCAAAGGCATCACCATGAGCGATGCAGATGGGTTCGTCACTGTCTCTGTATTGACCCATACATTCAATCATATCATTACAGATAGTAGCGAGAGATTTCTTTCGACCTCTGGCTGTAGACTTTGCAACTAACTGACCCTCCGGATTCAGATAAAGGATGGGCTTAATATTTATCATAGAACCGATGATGGCTGTTGTCTTAGAGATTCTACCACCACGATGTAGATGGTTTAGATCATCAACGGTAAAATATACACAGAATTCCTGCTTATGCTCTTCTAACCAGGCAGCAATTTCATCGATCGATTTGCCTTCTTCCTTCATCCGGGCTGCCTTCATAACAAACATACCTTCTCCCATAGAAGCATTCAACGTATCGATAACGATGATTTTCGCTCCGGGATTCTCTTCACATAGTTCCTTGGCTCCTGTTACCACATTGCTGCAACCACCGCTTAACGCTGAGGAGAAGCTGATATGTAATACATCAAGACCTTGGTCAATATAGTCTTGGAAGGTTCTGCGAATGACTTCGGGATTGCTGGCCATTGTTGTCGGCATAAGACCGCCACGCATCTTGTCATAGAATTCCTTTGGAGTAAGATTGATCTCATCACCATAGGTAGTTCCTTCGAGATCATAATAATGAGGTATGATACCAATCTGTTTTTCTCTGATATATTCATCTAATAAATCTGAATTCGAGTCAGCTGTAATTACGAAATTTTTCATGTGTTAGTTCCTCCCAAATCATGGTTATAAATCTATTCTACTAGAGAGTGTCCCTTTACGCAAGTCTTATATATTAGAATTTGTTTATTATTAGTTAATAGAAAATTAATAAATACCTTGCAAAATGAAGTTATTACGACAGAAGATATTAGATTAAAATGGGCCTAACAACACGATCCTGAGATACTTCAAGGATGGTTGTAACATTTTCACATAACTTAAGGACAGTGGTTAGAAACTGCATTACTATCTATGTATTAAAATGCATGATTGGCTTAACGATGCGAATCTAAATATTATGTTGTCCAAGAGCCTATAATTAGCACATTCTAGAAAAATTCGCTTAAAAATATGTGCTTTCATAAGCTTATAAAAATACAATAGAGGATTCTGTGTTATTATTGTCAAGAAAAAGCTCTAAAAATAAATAAATCTAGCGATTTTATATATTGACAATTGTTACTCTTATTGGTATAAATATTAGTTATTGGAGCTATAATTCTCAGTCATAGTAACAGTATCATATATAATTATGGTACATAACACTCTTGCTTTTGGAGGTACAGATTATGGATAAGGATGATAACAAGTTATCAGTGAAAGAGACAGAAGAAAAGATAACGGATGATATGAATGCTGACAAGAACATACCGGTTGAGAACATCACGGAGGAGAAGATTGCTTCTGATGTTATTATGGAAGAGAAGACGAAGAACGCGAAGTTTAGTAAGGGTAGAAAGACAAAAGATAATACGTTGAGTCCGAAACATGGTTTTGTTCCTAAGTTGAATCTGAAGGAAAAGACTACTAAACTGACGAACCTCTTGAAGATGAGCGTTAATCAGGATAATGAGACAAGCAAGCCAAACGTACCTCAGAACGCATTTCTAAGAAGAATATCAGGGATTCGTACTACTATTTTATTGGGATTTGCGGTTCCGATTTTTTTAATGGCTGTATTCGGTGTCGTTTCTTATAATAGGTCATCCAATGCTATTATCCAAAATTACGAGAATATTGCATCCAATGCTTTGAGTGCTGTGCGTGATTACATATTTCTGGGAATTGATGCAGTTTCCTCCAAGTCCTATGAATTAACAGATACGAAAAACATTAAGAATTATTACAATAATACGGATCAGCTGAGCGCTGAAGAGAGTATAGCAGCATTCGAAAAGGTTCAGACTGAATTGGCGAATGCGAAGTCTTCCCATTCCTTCATCTATGCAATGCATATTATCGGTGAACAGGGCGACAGCATCTCGTCTGTGGATGAGCTTCCTGCAGATATGTATGCCGGCTTTTTGGAGTCCGAAGAGGGTAAGACTATTACAACATCGCTGGAACGTTATGTATGGGTCGGTAAACATAATTACATAGATGAAAAGTTAAATCATAAACAGGTTAATTACTCCACCTCCATCATTAGAAAAATGGCAGAGAATAATGGCTTCATCATTATCGACGTACCGAAGACTGAGTTGGAGCATGCGGTATCAAATATAAAACTCGGGGAAGGCAGTATCGTTGGTTTTGTAACCAGTGATGGAGGAGAAACCCTTGCGAACACTGAGGAAACGGCTGTATTTAGTACCAC
>JAQZBA010000236.1 GCA_029239365.1 Herbinix sp.
TAACCTAGTTAGAATAGACATCAAATACCAATTCTTCGTAGGTTAAGTCAGAACTGCATAATCCCTTATTGCTTGCCCAAGTGACAGCGGACGCCACATCTTCCTTCGGGGGGAGTTCGCTTACACGGAAGGGTTCTATGGTAATCTGTCCTTTCATTTCCTCAGGATAGCCGACAGTCTTAATTACAATATCCTCATAGCTGGTGATATCGGTTTTGTTAAGATATTCCACTGCTTCATTATAAGCCAGATATAGCTTCTTCACAGCTTCGGCTTTGTCATCTAGGAATTCCTTGTTGAAAGCGGATACGGCAGGATACAGATTAATATCATTGGCACTGCCTAAATAGGTAGCACCATCATTTAATACAATGGAAGCAAAGGGCTCAGGCAATAATCCCAGATCGATTTGATCATTACGAAGTAGTTCGACACGGTCAGGAATACGGGGAACGATTTCCTTCACGACAGCATCACTCTCCATGGAATTCTTCGTAAGGATCTGATCCAGCGTGTAGTCTATTAAGGTATTCTGAGAGATGGCGATACTCCGTCCTTTTATATCATCCATGGAGGTGATACCGCTGTTTTTGCCAGCGACGAGTATATAGTCTCCATCGGTGATTCCGGTGATCTTTACATCAAAATCAGCATTTTGATAGATGCATACACCAACATAATCTGTCAATACTCCATCCAGTTCACCGGCAAGAAAAGCAGCATCCCGATCCTTGGCAGAGGTAAATACCTCAAGCTGTAAATCAAGCTGATACTCATCGGCAAGACCCAGTTCCTTGATCATAACATAGGGAATAACATCATAGGAGGACATCATTCCGATTCGAAGAACTGTCTTCTCGGAAGGAGCCGGGGTAGCATCAGCCTTGCAGCCGACAAAGAGGAACGTAAATAAGCAGATTAGGAGGAACATTTGTAGTATTTTTTTCATTGTATTAACTTCCTTTAGTTTTATTTTTTGGTTAAAAAGAGAAAAGCATCCAGGAGACTGCTGATAATCAGCACGATGCTGATTAATTGGTTAATGCTATAGGACGCAATATTGACATTGGTCAGGTTGGTGGGTGAAACTAATCGATATTCCATTATGAATAAGAAGGAAATAACAACCAGTCCTATCATGTATATAATACCCAGCTCCGAGGCCAGTAATCCAATGATGATAAGGCAGATCACGGTCATGACATGAAATAGCATGGCAATCCGGAGGGCGTTCTTCACACCGAATCTGACCGGTATGGAAAAAAGATGATTGGTCTTATCAAATTCATAATCCTGTGAGCCATAGATAATATCAAATCCGGCCACCCACAGGGTGTTAGCGGCACCCATAAACAGTGGGAGAAAGCTTAATGTACCGGTGATAGCAAGCCAGGCACCGACAGGTGCACAGGCGCAGGTGACACCTAGTACTAAGTGACATAGGAACGTGAAGCGCTTGCAATAGGAGTAGATAATCAATAAAAATAACGCAACCGGTGATAACAGGAAGCAGATAAAGTTCAATTGATATGCCCCAATCAGCATAAGTAGAAAACAGAAGGAGGTAAAGAGAATCACTTCCTTCTTCTTGAATTCACCCTTTGGTATCTGACGATTGGCGGTTCTGGGATTTCTGGCATCTATTTCTGCGTCAATGACACGATTGATCGCATTGGCACCGGTTCTGGCTCCTAAAAAGCATACCATAATCCAGAATAGAGTCATTAGCTTTGGAATACCCCCTGCAGCCAACAGCATGGACAGCAGAGCAAAGCTAAATGAGAATATAGTATGGGAGAACATCACCAGCGTTCCATATTTCTTTATTTTTCGAATGAATTTAGTCAATATCATATTGCCTCCATCTTTCAGCAACCCGCTGCTTCATCTCCTCGGTCATCTCAATATCCTTAGGCCAGTCCCTGGTTAATCCTTCTTCTTTCCATTTCTTGGTGGCATCGATGCCGATCCGTCCGTTGTTGATTACCAGATCTCTCTTCGCATCGATATTATTAAATACCTTCCACATCACCGTAGATGTATCAGCAGGACTGATCTCGTCATCTACAACGATTACAAACTTGTCGGAATGGCTGTTCATATATTCGGCTAGAGCTTCTCTGCCTTGTCCGGAATGTTCCTTGCGGATTGACATAATATGATAGGTATTCGTCCGCTGGCTGTTCTGCTGCGGTAAGCCTTTGCTCGTTGCATCCACTCCAAGACGATTTCCATATAAGGCTTCGTTGGAGGAATGATCCAGTGCGTCCAGTGGTCCTTCCGATAGGATGAGACTTCGCTCAGCATCGACATGAGCCAGTACAGCGTCTCGTACCTGCTTTATATTCTGTACATCAACAGTAGCATCAACCACTATAATTAGCTTGGTGTACATCATCTGACCCATTCCCCAGATACTGTTCATGGTTTTTATGGCGGCTCCGGGATAGTTCGCATTGATGGACACTATCGCACAGTTATGGAAGACTCCCTCCAGAGGCAGATTGATATCCACCAGTTCGGGGATAAGCATACGAAGCATCGGCAAGAAGATTCGTTCTGTTGCTTTAGCCATATAGCAATCCTCCATCGGAGGTTTACCGACTATGGTAGCCGGATAGATGGCGTCTCTTCGATGAGTAATACAGGTGACATGGAATCTCGGATAATAATCAGCAAGGGAATAATATCCGGTATGATCGCCGAAGGGACCTTCCAGTACCAGGTCCTCGGAGGGATCCACATAACCCTCCAGTACAAATTCAGCATCGCTTGGAACATAGATATCATTGGTGATGCATTTTACCAGCTTAACACGGGATTTACGAAGCCAGCCGGCCAGCATCATCTCATCCAACATCGGAGGCAGGGGAGCTGTTGAGGAATAGGTGATCGCAGGATCACAGCCGAGTGCTACAGATACCGGCATGCGTTGACCCTTCTCTTGATATCCCTTATAGATTTCCGAACCATCCTTATGCTTATGCCAATGCATCCCGGTGCTGGTTTTATCCAGAAGCTGCAGCCGGTACATGCCCACATTCTGACGTCTGGTGTTACTATCCTTTGTAAAGACCAGAGGCAGAGTTACAAATTTACCGGCATCCTCCGGCCAGCATTGTAAAACGGGCAGTGTGTCTAGATCCACCTCCCGCTCAATAACCTCTTGGCATTTGCCCCTGCTTCTTGATTTGTAAGGAAATACATAGAGAAGCCGTAGCAAACGGGGAATACTTTTTATAAGCTTCTTAACCGAAAGGTAATTACCCAAATCCATATATTCACTAATCAGGGTACCGATCTCATCTAGCTCCTTGACACCTAACCCCATACTCATTCGCCGATAACTACCCATTGCATTGATTAATACCGGATAGTCAGAACCGCTTACCTTCTCAAATAATAAGGCAGGTCCATAAGCTTTACTAATTCGATCCGTAATCTCTGTAATCTCAAGCTTCGATGAAACCTCTGCACGAACTCGCTTAAGTTCACCGTGTTTCTCCAGTTCTTCGATAAATTGATGAAGATCCTTATATGACATGTAACACTTCCTCTATTCTGAATTGATGAGATACCATTCTACCATACCCTAGAAAAGTATCATATATATACTAAATCAGAATCAGGAGTTATTCAATAGAAGAATCGGATATCTTGCAATTAGCAAAATAGATTATATGCTTAAGAATGACGTTTTTGGTAAGTCGATCTGCAAAAAATAGAATTTATGAGCTGGAACTTCAAATAATTACTAATATTAATAAATTATGGAATTTTATGAGACAGCCCCACATACGATATAGTGGACGAAGTAAGCAGTACCATAGATGGAGCAGATATTATGCAGGAAAGGAGTAATTGGGATGGAATTCTTATCACGCTATGTAGTTATGTTAATATTGGCGATTTGCTTATGCTTGGGATACATAATCAAGCATAGTATATCGGTTATCCCAAATAAGTTTATACCGCTGATCTTGGCGATAGTAGGTACACTGTTAAATGTCTGGATGAATGGTTGGAGCTTTACACCGGAGATATTACTTGGTGGGCTGGCAAGTGGACTTGCAAGTACAGGTACTTTTGAACTGATACGAAATATTGCAGCAGAAAAAGGGACAACACAAACACCGGTACAAGGAATGCAAAAAAGATAAAAATCTAAAAAGGGGATGTTGCAAAACATTAGTCATCAAGTATTGTGGATTATATCAGAACAATGATACTCCTACAATATTTGAGATAATTGTTTGCAACATCCCTCACTGATTCATCATCTTCCTAGGACTGCCTCGTTAATGCGTTATAAACAGCAGCCTTAATCACTAGGCTGGAATGGGTAGCCCCGCTGATGGCATCGACCTCCAGGCTATTCTTAGCGACGATATCATCTACGATTGCTTCGGCCGGCTTCCCTTGACCATTTTGATGAGATAGAATGTTAACCTCTGTGATTACATGATCCTTGACAGTGACCTCGACCGTTACCTGGATGATCTTCGCATCTTCGCTTCCGGTGTAGGTTCCGTCCTCAACCCGGGATAAATCTAAGCCGCTTAAATCATAATCTTTATAAGCGTCCAGACTACTTGAGATACTGTTGATCATATAGCTAATACCGATTACAATTACAACAATAACAGCGAAAACTACAATAATTATCTTCTTCCCTTTCGACATTTTCTTGTCCCCCTTATTCTAATAATGATTTAATGATTGGTTCCAGATGCTTCTCGTTGGTAAAATCCAATGGATGATCATAGCTTGCAAGCATACCCTTGGTATCAGCATCGGGCTTCTTTACTTTCTTTAATTGAATTTTCTTAAGCTGCATAAGAACCCTATAAAATGGACTTAATCTGGTATAATCGAAGCCGCCGCGAAGATAGAAAAACTCAATCTTATCCTGCTGTTCCCTTGGAATATTAGTGTTCAGCAGTTCCTCAGCAATCCCTTTATGGGAGGGTGATGCACCTACTGCAAATACGATAATCCGCTTATCCTTTAACTGCTCAAAATTCTTCGTGATAAGCTTAATACCACTAATTCCACTGGCATATAACCCACCGCCATAAATGATGGTATCGTAGTCTGATAATTCCTTTCCGCTAACCTTCGAGCCCTCAAGTAGAGTGCAATTAAAACGTTTTGCAAGCCAGCAGGCATAATTCTTCGTGAAGCCGGTCTTTGATCGGTATACAACTACGGTTTTCTCAGCCTTTAACATAATCCTTCTCCATTCCTTCCAATATTGTCTTCATTGTCAACATAACTTGTTCCGTTGTCTTAAGCTCCTCCTGCGGGAAACTCCCAAAAAGCTGATTCATGAATTTGGCACTTTTCTCATGATATTCCCGGGAAAATGCTTCGCTCTTGGGGGTGGCCTTAATCCGTAGGCGTCTCGCATCTTCGCTATCTTTCAATATCTCAACATATCCTTTTTGCTCTAATTTAAGAACCAACTGTTTTACGTTCTGGTGTGAGCTTCCAACTGCTTCTGAAAGCTCGGAGAGTGTGGGGGTATGTTCTCCCAAGATGCCGAGAACTAACAGAACAAACCACTGCTTTGTAGAAACTTCTTCAAAAAATGAATCACCGATGGTCTGAAGCTTATTGGAGAGCATGAAGATTAATGCAAAGATGATGTATTTACTTTCACGTTCGTTTGTTGGAATGTCCACAGAGCTCCTCCTACATTATGTAATATGTTACCTAATAATATGTAATATATTACATAAATTCCAATATGTCAATAGATGGATCAAAATAATATAATTCAGCCGGCGGACTTGCTTAAATCATGATATTACACTGTTGGTTTCAGCTTCTCCGGCATTCGTAATGATCAACAGCCAACACATATGCAATGTAGGTAATAGAAAAAGGATTCTAAGTTGCCGGACAGCAGATTAGAATCCTTAGATATGTAGCTTGAATTAGCTTCAGATTATTTCTTTGCCAGATGGTCAGGAGTTATCCTAATTGGTGATAGAGTATTCGGCATTTACCTTTGATGCTTCTAAGGCCTCATATAGATTGGTATAAAGATCTTTATAACGGACATTCTTGCCGACAATCTTCG
>JAQZBA010000237.1 GCA_029239365.1 Herbinix sp.
GCCCATTCATTACACGACGAAGTTCATTCATCGTCTGTATATCATGTATCCCCATCAGGTCAAACCGGAAACCATCGATATGATATTCCTGTACCCAGTATACGACCGAATCAATGATGAATTTGCGCATCATAGCACGCTCAGAAGCTGTCTCATTACCACAGCCGGAGGCATTCGAAAAATATCCATCCGGGGTCAGGCGATAATAATATCCCGGCACAATTCGGTTGAAATTCGATTCAACACTCTCCATCGTATGATTGTATACCACGTCCATCACAACGCGTATTCCCTTTTTATGAAGCGCCTGTATCATCTGTTTGAATTCTCTGATTCTAACTGCACCGTTATAGGGGTCAGTGGAATAGGAGCCGTCTGGAACATTATAGTTCTTCGGATCATAGCCCCAATTAAACTGGTCTTCTGATAGTTTTGTCTCATCGACAGTATGATAATCAAAGGAGGGCAGCAGATGAACATGGGTTATCCCTAGCTCTAAGAGATAATCCAATCCTGTTTTTTCTCCATAGGAGTTTGTTGTCCCCTCTTCTGTAAATGCAAGATATTTACCGGTATATCTCATCCCTGAGCTTGAATCAGAAGAGAAATCTCTAATATGAAGTTCATAGATGACAGCATCCGTAGCCTTGTCAAACTCAGGTATCTTCTCTTCTTCAAAGCCTGAAGGGTTCGTGGAGACCAAATCAATTACCATACCGCGGTTACCGTTAACACCCACGGCCTTAGCATAAGGATCAACCGCAATCTTAGTCTCACCATCCACGGTTACTGCATAGGTATAGTAGCTACCATTCAGGTCACCCTCAATGGCAGTCCTCCAGGTACCCTTCCCTTCCAGGAACATTAAGGCACTTTCGAACAGATCTTCCTGATCACCGGTCCGATATAACTGCACCTCTACCCTGGAAGCAGTCGGTGCCCATACGCGAAAATGAGTTGCTTCCCTAGTCCATACTGCTCCTAAATCATGTCCCGTATAATGATTCGCTGCCTCAAACTCTGAGTTCGAGAACAAATTGTAATATTCAAGCATTCTTAATCTATCCAAAATAACCTCCAACTGCTACGTTCAGCAAAAATATAAGCAAAAGTCAAAATTTAGTAATCACGTTTGTTAATTAAATTAACACGCAATTACTATATTATATCCTCATCCACTTGTCAACGCTTCTGCTTTTTGAACTTCTTGCTGCTTTACAAATAGAAAAGGTATCTCCAACGCACTACACTAAAGTGGTCCGACTGGAAATACCTTATATTAACTAATTACGATCCCATTTATCCGATAGGGAATTAATCTGGCTGGTGAGTTTCGCTAAGTCCTTATTCGCTCCGCCCTTGTTATGCTGTATCACTGCAGCCAAGCGCTTACCAGCTTGTACCAGACGTTCGAATACATTGTCCACCTTACCGGCAGCAACAACTGTCTCCTTTGGTTCTACCAGCATCTTAGAACCTTCCCGAACACATACATTACTTAACAGATCATAGGTCTCACCACTGAAAGGAGCAACTGCATTATGTCCCAGTTCCTTGCTGATATAATCCCGGAAAAGTTCACATACACTATCTTCACCATGGATAACAAATACTCGCTCCGGCTTCTTCTCATAGGCTGACAGCCAGCGAAGCAGGCCATCCCGATCTGCGTGACCGCTGACACCGGATAATTGCTTCACCTGAGCACGAACCTGTATCTCTTCACCAAAAAGCTTCACTTCCTGGGCTCCATCTAAGATAATCCTTCCAAGAGTGCCCACCGATTGATGCCCTACAAATAGGATGGTACTGTCCTCGCGCCATAGATTATGCTTCAAATGATGACGAATTCTACCGGCATCACACATACCTGCTGCAGAGATAATTATCTTCGGCTGGTCATCAAAGTTGATTGCCTTAGATTCATCGGAAGTTATGGAGGTACTAAGTCCCGGGAAGGATAACGGATTAATACCCTTGTTCACCAGCTCCATCGCATCCTTATCAAAATATCCCGTCATATAATCATGGAAGATCTGTGTAGCCTCAACTGCCAGAGGACTATCAACATATACCTTGAAATTACCGTGACCCTTAATTAATCGGTCATCTTTTATTTTACGTATATAATAGAGGAGTACCTGGGTTCTTCCTACTGCAAATGAGGGAATAACCAAATTACCCCCACGGTCAAAGGTTGATTGAATGGCTTCTGTCAATTCCGCAATATAATCCGGACTCTCATTATGGTTACGATCACCATAAGTAGACTCCATGATGACATAGTCTGCTTCTGTGATATACTCGGGGTCATTAATCAAAGGCTGATTAATGTTACCGATATCACCGGAGAATACAATTTTCTTCGTAATCTCATTTTCGGTGATCCATAGTTCGATACTGGCGGAACCAAGGAGGTGACCGACATCAGTAAAACGAACCTTTAATCCCTCGTAGAGCTGAAAGGTCTCTGCATACTCATGGGGTACAAACTTGCGAATGGTTGCAAGAGCATCTTCCATATCATAAATCGGAGCTGCGGATTTATCACCGGCACGTTTCCCTTTTCGATTTTTCCATTCTGCTTCTGCCATTTGGATATGTGCACTATCACGAAGCATAATATTACATAAAGCACTAGTTGCTGAGGTTGAGTGGATGTCTCCCCTGAAGCCTTCATTTACAAGCAATGGCAGCTTACCCGAATGATCCATATGAGCATGGGTTAGAAGTACCACATCAATATCTGCGGATAATACCGGGATCTCCTGATTCTCATAGGTATCTCTACCTTGCTCCAAACCACAATCAATTAGAATATTTTTCCCACAGGCTTCCAGATAATAACAGCTTCCGGTCACTTCATGGGTTGCACCTAAAAATGTAAGTTTCATAAAAACCTCCTCAAAAGTTAATCACACCAATGAAGCATAGCTGCTACTGCCTCAAATGCCTCATCCTTGATGTAGTTCAAATAATCGGAAGAACCGCGATTAATTATTCGCTTTGTCATGATGCTTTTCTTCACATTATTATCTTAATTGTACGCTTTTGCAAATTCTATGTCAATGACTAGAACCTTTAGGTTCGAATTGCAATCATTGTTTACCTCTTCCTACTTCTCATCAAATCGCGGGTCTCTTTCTCTACTTTCAGGGATTCAATGATTTTCTGCAATGTTTTATTATAAGTGAACTTATCTAGCTGATTGTTCTCAAGGTATGGCATAGTAAGTTCCGGAAGATGAACATAATACATCGACAGCACCCATGCCACCGCCATTTTCACATAATAACCCTCATGCTTGATATGATCAAAATAACCAAATGCCAGGGGGGCATATTCCGGTTCAAGATAATACAGAAGCATTACCACCCCGAAGCGAATCTCATATTCCTTGTCAGAAGCAAAGTAGGGGCGAAGAAATTCCCACACTCGCTCCTTATTGGTGTTCGTCAGTTTCAGTCCGCTGCAGAAGCAGTCACAGACTGACCAGCAATCAATCTTGGGTATGAACAGCTTCGCCAATTGGAGTACCTCATCAAGATCGGCACCACAGTATCCAATCACCATTCCCTGGAGCATAACCTCCTCCATGGTATCATCCTTTGCCTCACCCAGATAAGCTCTCCAGTCTTCCTTGACTATCTGCTTCGCCAGTTTACGAAGCAGGGGAAGCCTAACACCAAGAATGTTTTCTTTTCCCGGTGTCAGAGACGCTGTAAAGCTTCGGTATTTTTCATCTGCCAGTTCATTCAATTGTTCTCTTATGGACTTGTTCATATTGTTAAAATCTCCTCTGTTCAACAAGATGCGCCTCATGTATCTTCAATATAATATACCTACCGTATGAGTTAGTTTGTGCCAAGTGTATCCTTCACACTTTGGTCTCGTAGGCACAATCTTTCCAGTGCAAATGAATGCTTTTATAAATTTACACTATTTTACTAATTTATTTAACTTTGCTTCATCAAGGATTTCAATCGCCCCTCGATTCAAGGCTACGATCCCTTCATTCTGAAAATATTTTAGCATCCTAGTGATAACCTCTCTAGCAGTCCCCAAGTGGTTTGCTATCTTTTCATGGGTTATCTCCAGGATATTGTCATCTTCAATTACCAACTGCTCCAGTAGAAAATTGGCTAAGCGCTTATCTAAACTGGTGAACAAGGCTTGTTCCATAATCCACATGACATCAGAGAAGCGGGAAGCCATCAGATTATTGGTAAAGATCTGAACCGGCAGCGATTCCTGGGAAAGCTTACGAAAGACTGTTGTAGGAATCAGATAAGCCTCCGTAGCCTTCTCAGCCTCGACAAAGATATCGAAGGAAATATTCTTCATCATACAGGATGCAGAGAAGATACAGACATCCCGTTCAAATAGTCGATAAAGTGTAATTTCTTTGCCTGCCTCCGAGATAATATAAGCCCTCACTTGACCGTTATGAAGCAAAAACAAGCCGGAGCAGTTTTCTGATCCGCTATGCATCGATTCACCGGTTACAAATTGCTTTTTGATCATAGTCTGCCTTAGAATATCCTTCTGTACATCTGTCAGATCCCTCCAAAAGCTTAAGGTTTCGTAAAAGAATTTCTCCTCAGCGTTTGCTATTGTCAATACCTTCACTCCAATCCTTTTCTGCCTTATCAAACATAGCAGCTTTTGCCGCAATTGCTTCATCAATACCCGATCATATAATAATTCCAATGGATTTCATGATTATATGATTCACACTATGATTATATAACAATTTGCATAAAATAGCATAGGTTAAAAATATATTCTTAACTATCCTCTTAGTGTTTATGAAAAACACGACAAAAAAGTTGCATGTAAGGCTGTATTCATACTTCATCAAATCCAGCCTTACATGCAACTAGGAACGTTATACTATTTCATATGCTATAGCTCTGTCTTCCATAAACCATGTATATTACAGTACTCATAGACTGCAATCACTTCATCCTCATCCAGAGCAAATACTGCTACCGGCTCATCTCCGGGGTTAAGGCATTTTCTCTGACTGCCATTCTTCGTCTGCAGGTAGATCCATTGAATGTAATGCTTTTCTTCCATCGGGTGGTGTACACTTCCTACTTCAACCTTAACCGTAGTCCCAACGATTGATACCGCAGGTACGTGTTTCTCTTTGGAAGCATCCACTGTATTAGCCAATAATTCTTCCATCTCTTCACCACAGCAAATAATGGGAACGCCGGAATCATGAATCATACCAACGATATTTCCACAATGTTTGCATCTGTAGAACTTTTGCTCTTCACACATCTCTTTCTCTCCTTTTCGATCTTTGATAATACTAGAATGCGTTCTTTTACAGATGCCTATTCTTCTAGTATAAATAAAAGCAAAGACTCAGTATCTTTGCTCATATTCTGATTATATATCAAATTTCCAACATTCTCAAGATGTCTTTTTTCGGCCGTACGCCAACTACCTGAGCCGCTATCTTACCATCCTTCACTACCATCAGTGTCGGAATGCTCATTACACGAAACCGAGATGCAAGCTCTGACTCCTCATCAATATTAATCTTACCAACTTTTGCGGCACCAGCCATCTCTTCTGAAATCTCATCCAAGGTAGGTGCTACCATTCTGCAGGGTCCACACCAAGTTGCCCAGAAATCCAGTAGTATGGGTTCCTTTGAATGTAACACTTCTTGTTCAAAATTATGCTTAGTTATTTTTATAGTAGCCATAGTATTTCCTCCTATTAGAACATGTTATGATTTGCTTTCTACGCTTATGATATCATGATACGTCGGAGGCTTCTGTGATGTTATCACTATGACAAGTATAGTTCTTCAACTCTATCTATTCCTGCTGCTCTGTATTCTCTACTTTCTCTATTTTCAGTTTTAACTGTAGCTATCATATACTCGTCTCTGACAATTGCTTTATTGCTCAAGATAAATAACATTTTAAGCTATTGACAATAATATATTCATCCTATATCATTAATGCATATTAATCATATATGAATTGGAGGTTTTATAATGAGGATTTCTGCAAAAGGACGTTATGCCCTGGCATCCACAACATTTATGGCTCAAAA
>JAQZBA010000238.1 GCA_029239365.1 Herbinix sp.
ATAACAAGTGAATTGATTATCAATTCATCTTGTATGTCTTTATAACATATTCATTTTTCGTTGTCCAGTACCAATTTTTTATGGATTATATAATAGTATTATTCTCTAAGGACACAAAATAAAACACTGCAAATGCTGACACTATTTCCTAATGTATCTATTCTATATATCGGATGATAAATAAAAATCTTTCTTCCTTTTTCGATTTTTTTTGATTTTAGTCGAAATATTAACAGAATGTTCATAATATATCCATATTAAAAACATATATGTCTATTATAATAAAATTAAGTTAATTAGATAACTTATTCGAGCTACAAAAACTTAATATTGCTTACAAGATAATTTTTTTCATAAAATAAGCCCGGCAGCTACCCTCCCCCCTCTACCGGGCTTCTCCTCTATTTATAGGGTATAAACGCTAGAATGATGGTTTGAACACTTTCTATTGTCATATATTAATCCGCTTCAGCAGAGATGGAACTACGATCCATCTCATTTTTTATGCTTGTCAACCGAAGCAAGGTGTTTTCATATTGATAATTTTTGATGTCTTCTATTGCAAGCTCCAGCTCTCCTCTATACTCCGGTCGCCCTCTCTTAATTAAAATCTCCAGTTTCTCAAGAATAGCCGAATAATCAAATCTCTTGATATAATATATGGTGTTACAGATACTTTGTTCATACTCTTCTCTTGTAAGAGAAAGGCAGAGTTTCTCCTCCTGTAGCATCTTGTTCATCATAACATCATAGGCAGCCAGGTTCCCCTCCAGCTTTTTATAAAAACTCAGGATACGTTCTGTGAAATAGTGATAATAAGAATCCAAGATAGAAACATCCAGTTTAATAACACTCTGCTCCAGATTATTCGCTAATCCGGCAAGCTCCAATGCTCCAATATTAGTAAATACGCTCTTCATATTATGTACACCAATTCGTATATCATTCAACTGTTCATTTTCATGACCTTGGAGTACCAAATCAAGACATGTCTTTATATCCTTGAGCGATATCCTTAATATATTAATATAATGCTTCGGATCTCCGATTGCATAACGGAGGCCAATATCATAATTAATCTCACTTATCTCCATTACTAAGTCTTTAATGATAGAATCATCATAATTAGTAGACGACTCCTCCAAAGCGGTAATTCCCATATCTGATGATTGTAGGCACCACTGTTTTAAGATCGTAGCAAGCTCGAGCAAGCCAAGCGGCTTAGCATAGACGTCGTTAGCACCACAACACTGATACAGTCTACGAATCTCTTCGGTAACGCTTGATGTAAGCGCAATAATAATGATCCTGTTATAAGGATCAGGCAGGTCGCGTATTGCTTTTGTTGTCTGCACCCCATCCATAATCGGCATAACATGATCCATAAAAACAATACCGTATTCCTTCTCCGTCAGTAATTCTAGGGCATGAAAACCGCTATTAGCCTGATCTGAGGTAATTCCAAATAATTCAAGCATATTTGCTAATACTATAGTATTGACTTCGTTATCATCAATGACAAGAGCATTCAATATATTATCTTTCATTTTTTCCCTTTCTCCTATTAATCCATTTATGGAACATTTTTACATCATTGTTTACAAAAATCAACAGAATAATGTTAAATACTTCTATATTTGAACAATACCTCAAAAATAAATAAAATAAATGAATTTTTTTCTTTTATGTATAGAGATAAACTGTTATAATGTTCGATAGGAATTTAAGAATAAACATCCAGGAGGTAGAAAAATGTCAAATGTATTTATTATGGATCACCCGTTAATCCATCACAAGCTAGGAATCATGAGACGTAAAACCACATCAACGAAGGAGTTTCGCGATCTCGTATCTGAGGTTGCCATGTTGATTTGCTATGAAGCGACTAGAAAGCTTCCACTTGCTGACATAGAGATTGAAACACCACTTGTTAAGACAATCGCGAAGGAAATAGCAGGTAAAAAACTGTGTATCGTTCCTATCTTAAGAGCAGGTCTTCATATGGCAGATGGTATTTTAAATCTAATTCCGAGTGCTAAAGTTGGACATGTTGGTTTGTATCGTAATGAAGAGACCTTAGAGCCGGTAGAATATTTCTGCAAGCTTCCCTCCGATGCTGCTGATCGTGAGATCTTCGTCGTAGATCCGATGTTAGCAACCGGTGGTTCTGCTGTAGCTGCGATTGACATTCTTAAGAAGAGGGGCATTACCAAGATACACTTCCTCTGCCTCATTGCAGCTCCTGAAGGTGTGGAACGCTTTACGAAAGCACATCCTGATGTTGAAGTTTATATTGGTAACTTGGATGAGAGATTAAACGAAAAGGGATACATTCTTCCCGGTCTTGGGGATGCAGGAGATAGAATCTACGGTACAAAATAATAATTACTGAAAATTCAGTTCACTATGATACGATATCGATCACCAGGAATTAATCAGGGGTGTTGAAAACAGAACGGAACCGGAAATGCTATCCATTAGGTTCCCTGCTGTTTTCAACACCCCTTTTGATTCTTATTAATGAACCGGTTTACCAATCCTCATTATTCAGGCTACTAAATGGTTGAAAATTTATAGATTGTCACTGAGTCAAATTCTTTACCTGCCTTCAACATACAGGAAGGGAATTCCTTAATATTGCAGGAATTCGGGAAGAATTGAGTCTCGAAGCAAACACCATATCTCTTATTATAGACAGCATTGTTCTTACTGTTATTCACAGGTCGAAGCATATTGCCGGCATAAAGCTGAATTCCGGGAAGGTCAGTGAACACCTCCATCTTTCTACCGCTCTTCTCTTCTACCAGCTCAGCTACCTTCTCAACTTCGGTACCGTTGATATCAAGCACGTAATTATGATCATAACCGCCTGCTACTACCAAGGGTTCATAATCAGCATCGATCTCTTGACCAATTCTCTTCAGGGTTCTGAAATCCATCGGAGTACCGGCTACGTCTCTTAATTCACCGGTAGGAATTAGATCTGAAGTCGTCGGTGTAAACTGATTCGCCTTAATCCATACCTTATGATCCAAGATAGATCCACTATTGTGTCCTGCAAGGTTAAAATAGGCATGATTGGTTAAGTTTACTATGGTATCTCGGTCGGATACCGCAAGATATTCAATTACAAGCTCGTTCGCTTCAGTAAGACTGTAAGTAACTGAAACGTCCAGATTGCCGGGAAAGCCTTGTTCCATATGAGGGCTTAGTCTGGAGAATTCGATACTTGCGATATCATCATCTTCATACACTTCTGTCTCATATATGAATTTATTATATCCGGTAAAGCCGCCATGAAGATTATTCTTGCCATCATTCTTGTCCAGCTCATATACCTTACCATTGATTTCAAACTTAGCATCACCGATGCGATTAGCATGGCGACCGATAAAGGAACCGAAGCCAGGAGGATTCTCCTCGTAGCCGGCAAGATTATCAAAACCTAAATTAATATCGGCAAAATTGCCCTTTGAATCAGGGACAATAATACTTACAATATTCGCACCGTAATTCGTGAAGGAAACCTTCATACCATTTCCGTTTGTAAGAGTGTATAAAGTCACCTCTTCCCCACGTACAGTTTTTCCAAATGATTTTTGCATAATCTTCATGTTTCTTTCTACTCCTTATAATAATTCATCATGTACTCTTAGCATATAATTATAACATAATAAAGCAAAATATCAAATATTTTCTTGTACAAGATAGATCGACTCATTTTCATCAATCGTCTTCTAGAATCAACTAATACTTTCATCAGCCTTTTCACTAACTGAGTGTGCCTGAGTACATCGTTAGTGAGTGTTGACACCCGGGAACTTCGATGCTATACTTGTTTTCGTAATGATATGAATTATTATGGTGTAAGTGGCTAAATACCTTGTATTTGGCATAATAGGGAAACAGGTGATAATCCTGTACGGTCTCGCCGCTGTAAATGGGGAGTTCGTTTCGTCAAGGCATAACCTTGGAAATAATCACTGGCTTTCGATAAGTGTAATGTTCACTTATCCTGCTGGGAAGATTCGAAACGGATACTGATCCATAAGTCAGAAGACCTGCTTATACCGGTACCAAAAGTTCCACGAGGTTTGGACGAGGGTGCAATAAAGTCACTGTTTGATACAGTATACTTTTATTGTCCTTTTTCCTGTTTGTGGGTAAAAGGATTTTTTATTACAACAAAAGGAGAAAGAAAGATGAAACAAAACAAGAATTTGATGAAGGTACTGATTGGATGTGCTGCCTTCGTAGTTGTAATCGTTGCAATGCTATTTGTTTATAACCAATTTAAGCCGGAGACCCAGACAGGCGCGAAGGAAGTTACAATTGAAGTAGTGATACCCGAGGAAGAGACTAAGGAATTCACTCTTCATACGGATGCCGAATATCTTCGACAAGCCTTAGAGGAAGAAAATCTGATCAAAGGCTCCGATGGTGAGTTTGGTTTATTTATTACAGAGGTTAACGGTCGTGCTGTGGATGATGCAAATCAGGAATGGTGGTGCATTACAAAAGAAGGCGGCCAAGTAAATAACGGCGTTGATACGATTGCTATCGCTGATGGTGATCAATATGAAATCACTCTGACGGTTGGTTACTAATATCCTATCCAACGATAGGAAGGACCATAACACGGAGGAACTATGAAGATCAAAGATATCGCATTAATAGGAATGATGAGTGCCATATTGGTTGCTGTTCAGGTAGCTCTTAGCTTCCTTCCAAATATCGAGCTGGTATCAATCCTTATCATAATATACACTCTGGTGTTTGGCAGAAAAGCACTGTATATCATCTACGTATTTGTTGCAGTGGAGGGCATCATCTATGGAATTGGACTCTGGTGGATTAATTATCTCTATGTCTGGACGGTTCTGTTCCTTATTGCAATGTTATTGCGTAGGCAGCATTCCCCTTATATCTGGGCAATCATATCCGGCTTCTATGGATTGACCTTTGGCGCTTTATGTGCCATCCCTAATCTATTTCTGAGCGGTATTGGTTCAGCAATCAGCTACTGGCTTGCCGGAATCCCCTTCGATATCCTTCATGCAATCGGTAATTTTGTTGTTGCTCTTCTGTTATTCCACCCTCTTTACTATATTATGGATAAAATCAATCGCAAAAGTATGTAATAACATGAATTTTTCTAAACAATAAAAAAGGTTATCCTTAAGGAGTACTCCTTAAGGATAACCTTTAATCAATCGTCTCAAACAATATGCCATTTCTTTATAAACTTATTTCTTTACAAAACAAAATTTATAGTCTAGAAAAAGGTACACTGTAAACCCAACATTGATTATACTCTTGTTACGTTGATAGCGTGAGGACCCTTAGCTCCCTGAGTTACTTCGAACTGAACTTCCTGGCCTTCTTCTAAAGACTAAAAACCATCCATGTTAAGACCACTGTAATGTACGAATACATCATTGCCCTGCTCGTCAGAGATAAATCCAAAACCCTTTTGATTGTTGAACCACTTAACTGTACCTTTGTTCATGTTAATTCCTCCAAAAATAAAAATTATAATATTGCCAATATCTTGACAACAAGTTCATGATATCACTCTTTCCATACCATGTCAAATATTATTTGTCGACCAAATTCTCTGTTCATACGCCTCGGAAGCGGTACACAGCCCATATCCATTGGCTATTAAAATCTTGATGCCTTCGTCTAAATTCGACAGTTTCATGATGATCGAAGTATCCTCACCTGCAGTATCCAGAGTATACATATACTCTACGCTGATATCCGCATCGTAGAGACATTTTAATACCTCATGAAGCGTACCTGGTTTCTGTGCTATCTTAACTGCAATTACATCGGTAAGCATTGCAGAGAACCCTTCCTCCTTTAACACATTCTTGCCTGCCTCCGGATTTGACACGATCATTCGGAGCAAACCATATTCCGAGGTATCCGCAAGACTAAAGGATACGATATTGATATCACTTTCTTTTAATGCTTCTGTGACGCGCTCCAATCTGCCTTTGGTATTCTCAATAAATACAGATAATTGCTTAATAACCA
>JAQZBA010000239.1 GCA_029239365.1 Herbinix sp.
GGAATCTGACTCGGTGGAGCTAGATTTGATGAGCCTTGATACGGCGACCCTTGGAGCGGTGGGTTCTGGGTTACGGTCTTATAATCTATCAATGTTCCACAGTTAGGACAATATGCAGGTTCCCCATCCAGCATATAACCACAGTTCTTACACATCATATTCTTCCTCCCATCTTCTATTCGGAATAAACTATGCGTAATGATCTGTATCTACGCTTAGTAGCTTATCTTATATCTTTTTAATATTATATTCCTTAATACGACATCTTTCAATTTAATTTTATCCAGATTGTATTCAGACAACACCATTAAATAAATAACGCTAATTCCATAATGAAGACCCATATCCTTATATTATAATACGACTTTTGACCCATGAGGCTAGCTATTACATATTTTTGTAAAATCCCCTGCCTTCTATTGCTTAAGACTGGTAATATAAGTTATAATTATTTTAAGTAACCACCTGTAATAATTCCTAATCATACAATGGGAGGTAATATTAATGGAGACAAGACCGTACATTTCTTGGGATTTAGTCGGAGATTTTATGACAGCCACCTTTGAGAAAATGGGTGTTCCCCATGAGGATGCAGTTATCTGCGCCGAGGTATTAATGGAAAGTGACCGTCGGGGGATCGAGAGTCACGGCTGCAACCGTTTTAAAGCGATCTATATTGACCGTATGCAGGAGGGTATCCAGAATCCTGTGACAGATTTTGAGATTATTCGAGAGTCTCCGACGACTGCTGTTGTTGATGGTCATGATGGTATGGGTATGATTGTCGGGTATCGAGCCATGCAGATGGCGATTGATAAAGCCAAGAAGTATGGTATGGGTATGGTTGCCGCACGCAATTCCACACATTATGGTATCGCCGGCTACTATGCTACCATGGCGACAAATCAAGGCTTAATCGGTATTACCGGAACGAATGCACGACCATCCATAGCCCCTACCTTCGGTGTTGAGAATATGTTAGGAACCAATCCTCTCACCTTCGGTTTTCCGACTGATGAAGAATTCCCCTTTGTTCTAGACTGTGCTACCAGTATTACGCAGCGCGGTAAGCTGGAGTATTATGCACGTACCGGCAAAGACACTCCAAAAGGCATGGTGATCGGGCAGGATGGCGAAGCAATGACCGACAGCAAGCAGATCTTAACCGATCTTACCAAGGGTACTGCGGCTTTAGCTCCTCTGGGTGGTATCGGAGACGAACTGGCTGGTTACAAGGGATATGGTTATGCAACGGTAGTCGAGATTCTGTCTGCTGCTTTACAAGCCGGCAACTATCTGAAGCTCCTGTCAGGAATCGGTGAACATGGCGAGAAGAACCCTTATCACCTGGGTCATTTCTTCATTGCCATTGATCCGGAAGCATTCCTTGGCCTTGAATCCTTCCAGAAGATTACCGGAGATATCCTGCGTTCCCTGCGTACCTCGAAGTTGGCTCCCGGAGAAGAACGCATCTACACTGCCGGGGAGAAGGAATATTTATGCTGGTTAGAGCGCAGGGATAAAGGCGTTCCGATTGGCGAGGCCGTTCAGAAGGAATTTATTACTATTCGTGATAAGCTTGAGCTTCCCTTCAAGTTCCCTTTCGAATAATTAACTAGTAGAGTTTAGCCCAGGCTAAAGATTTTACGTTGCTTTGTATTCGTATCTTCTAGCCTGGGTTTATTTTTTTCTGATCATTCGTTCTATACTCGTACATTTTGTTAGTGGTTTGGCACCCATATCTTTATTAATTTTATTGTATCTATTGATTGACATCAAAGGAATTATGCATTATAATTACAGCTGACAAGACAGCTATCATGTCTAATGCAAGTACAATGTAGATACACATACATCCATTCACTATATTACCGATCTATACGATAGATACTAGAGGAATCAGGGTTATATGACCTGGTTGAATGTGAATTCTAAAAAGGAACTGTTGCAATGCAGCAGAATGGAGGCTACTATGACAAATAACTCTTCAAACAAAGTAAAAATCATGACGGTTGCAGCACTTTTAAGTGCACTGGGTATTGCAATACCGATGTTCGCTCCTAAGATCATCATTGAACCAGCATCCTTCACACTTGCAAGCCATGTTGCAATATTTATTGCTATGTTTATTTCACCTTTGGTTGCTATTACAGTAGCCCTGATCTCAAGCATCGGCTTCTTCATAGCTGCCTTTCCACTGGTTGTGGTTCTACGAGCATTAACCCATCTTATCTTCGCAACCTTGGGTGCCTTCATACTGAAGAAGAACAATAATATCCTATTATCCCCGAAGACCAGTGTTCCTTTTGCCATCTTCATCTCCCTGATACATGCAATTGCAGAGGTGACTGTAGTCAGCTTATACTATTTCGGAACCGGAGCTGCGATGAGCCCCTATTATATCTTCGTACTTGTCGGTGTAGGTGCTTTTATTCATAGCTTAATTGACTTCTCTATCGCAGGCTTTGTATGGGTTCCCTTACAATATGTCCTTACCATTCCTGCTAATGCAAAGGTTAGAAGATCAGCAACGAATTAAGATATAAATACTTTATAGTTAAATAATTCATGGTTAAATAATATAATATAAGAGTTCGCCCATGCCGGACGAACTCAAAAAAAGAAATCATAGCACAAATGTTATGATTTCTTTTTTTGACTAGCGTATTGTTTTATCAATTCATCTTGGTCAGAGGTTTTTATAAATGAGTTAAAACTATGGTTAACAATCACTTCGTATGATATGGTCGATCCCATGAAAGAGATATCGTTCTCCCTCTTGCCCAAAGATCGTCACCTTATCCATCACAAGCTCCTTAATGTTAGCAGCAAATAGACCAAGCTTCGAGCAGGGTTCAATATCGCACATCATCGCAGGCACATCGGTTTTCGCATGAGCAGAGTATTCAAAGTTGATATTTTTAAGTAGTATACGCTCTATCTTCTGCTCCGGTAATCCATAGAAATAAGCTGCTGCTACATGGCAAGCCTTGCAGGTAATGTCCTCGAAGGATAGGCTCTTGATGCTAGGCGTACGATTATCCACAGGTTGCCACTCCTTTGACTGCACATACATGGTCTTACCATCCGGGTCACAACAATAGAAACAGTTCACAACAAGCGGTGTCATTACCTCTTCCATCCTGATCCGTTTGAAGCTGATGTTATCAATCACAGCATCTTCGCCTCTTCCTCTTCTTGTCTTAATTCGAAGACCCCGATCCGTGGACCGGAAGAGACAATCGGATACCTGAACTGACTTTACCCCTGCTGCCATTTCGCTTCCTATCGTAACAGCGCCATGTCCATTTTCCATGAAGCATTGGCGGATTGTGATATTCTCACAGGGTACTTTATATTTTCTTCCCATGTATATTTTTCCTGCTTTGAGTGCAATACAATCATCTCCCAGTGTGAAATGGATACCGGCGATCAGTACGTTCCGGCAAGATTCCGGATCCAGTCCGTCCGTATTAGGAGAATCACAAGGATTTTCTATCAGAAGATCAAGAAACGTTAAGTCATTGCTAAAATACGGGTGTATGTTCCACGCCGGGCTATTCTCGAACTTGATCCCCTGCACTATGATATTGCTACAGCGATTCAGGAATAAGAGCCTCGGACGAAATGCTCCCTTCATCTCCTTGGGATCGCGCCACCAATCCGAATTTTGTGCCTGTCCATTAATCGTACCTTTTCCATAAAGTAACACGTTCTCCACATTAATTCCGGTAAGGATGCCGGAAAACATAGGGAGTGGATTGCCTTCCCAGGTACCAAGATTATATTCTGACCTTTCGTCCTGGCTCTCGATCATTCCCGGTAATATCGGATAATTACCACGGTTCGGATTAGCCAAAAGCTGCGATCCTTCCGCAAGCTCCAGGGTAAGATCACTCTTAAGAAAGAGGCTGGTAATCAGGTAACTCCCTCTTGGAACTAATACCCTTCCCTCCTTCGGACACGCCATAATTGCCGCCTGAAGGAATAATGTGTCGTCCTGAACACCGTCTCCCCTCGCGCCAAAAGCTTTGACATCCAAGGTAACGAATTCATATTTTGTAGTAATGCAGATTGTCTCACATTCTCCGGAGGAGCTTACGATTCCTATGGTATAAGCTGTATTCGGTTTTAAGTCAGAGATCGAGGTTATGACGCGATCGGTCGTGATGCCGTATTCGCCATTAATCTCCACCCGGTAAGGCTCCTTGGTGTAGAAGATACCGCCCTCCTCAATCTCAATCACCGCATTCCGCGCGGTAACCAGTAGCAATGATAATTTCATACATCCTCCTAATCATGACCTGGTCAATTTTGCATTAATATTTTACGTGTACTCTTTACTTCGGCCATGAAACCCAAATACTTAAGCTGTTATTAACCTTTGACACCACCGGCCTGGATACCCTCCACGAAGGTGTTCTGTGCGAGAAAGAATACAACCAGGGAGGGAATAATGGAGATCAGGGATACCGCAAGTACACGGTTCCATTCAAAGCCTGTATCCGCATCCATGGATAACTTCACAAAAATTGCAGCCGGATAGTTCTCCGGAGTCTTAACATAAAGTAACGGTCCCATAAAGTCATTGGAGGACCACATAAACTGGAATAAAGCACAGGATACTAACGCCGGTTTCAGCATAGGGGTAATAATCTTAATGAGGATTTGAATTACATTACAGCCGTCAATCTGAGCTGCTTCCTCCATTTCCTTCGGAATATTTCTCATAAACTGAATCAACATGAATACAAAGTATGTATCAATCGCAAACAGCGTCGGAATCACCAATGGCAGATACAAATTAGAATCAATCCAGCTCATCTTGCTAAATAATATATATTGCGGTACATTAAGCACTACCTGAGGTAAGAACAAGGTAGACATCAGCACTGCAAACAACAGATTTCTTCCCTTAAAGTGAAAGCGTCCAAAACCGTATGCCGTAATCGTTGCAGATACAATTGTAAATACCACCTTCGGGATTACATAGCTATAGGTATTTATCATGGATTTGATTATATTGATATCACCACTATAGCTCTTCATCGCATTGACATAGCCATCCAAGGTAGGATTTTTCGCAAATAGTCCAACCCCACTAAATATCTCACTATTACTCTTAAAGGTTGCACTAATCATCCAGAATAGCGGATATACCATAAAAATTCCAACTATGATTAATATAATATATCTTAAGAATGTACTAATTGATCTCTTCTTACCATAAATCATATCCGCTACCTCCCTTCCTCATCCGAATAGTATACCCAGTGCTTCTGGCTAATAAAAGCGATTACGGTAAATACCATAACTACGATAAACATAAGCCATGCCATTGCACTTGCCATACCCATCTCATAGGTCTTGAACGCACTATTATATACCAACAGAGAAATCAAGGTTGTAGAATTACGAGGTCCACCCTGGGTAATGATATAAGGTCCATTGAATTCTTGGAAGGCCTGACATAATTGAGTAACCAAATTGTAGAATATAACAGGTGTAATCAGAGGCACCGTAATCTTGAAGAATTGTCTCCATTTACCGGCACCATCGATTGCTGCTGCTTCATAAAGATCCTGGGGAACTCCCTTTAAGGCTGCCAGGAAGATTACCATCGCAGAGCCGAACTGCCATACGCGAAGTAAGCAGATGATGAACAAGGAGTAGGAAGGGTTACTAAGCCAATTCGGACCTTCTACACCGATGAAGCCTAGAACTGTATTGATTAAGCCGTCGTCACGGAAGATTGCTTTCCATAATACAGCAACCGCAACCGATCCACCCAAAATGGAAGGGATGTAATAAGCGGTACGGAAGAAATTAACGAACTTAATCTTAAAGTTCAATATGTACGCGATAAATAGGGATACTGCCAGTTTTAGAGGAACGGTAAGAAATGCATATTGAAAGGTTACCTTAAAGGCTTTCATGATCTTATCCGATTCAAAAATCTCGATATAGTTCATTAGACCGCTTTCTTTAATTCCCTTGAATAAATTATAATAAGTAAAAAACCAAACAGCCAGGGAACAATGAAGAAGAAACCTATATTACGTTTACAAATCTTTCGCAAGCTGTTCTTGCTTTGATATACCTGTACGTTACCCGTACTGCTTTGATTAGCCATAACTACACCCCGAACCTTTCCCATTTATTCCTTCTGCAGCTCAAGCCAAGCTGCATATGCCATAAGGAATGCGCCGACCCCCTTCGGATCATCACATACCACTTTTTCAGATAAATAATAAGCTACACTGCCGTCACGCTCATCCTTTGGTCCGAGTCCCGCTACCGAACAGATACCCTCCAGATGCAACTTCCCATCCGTTTCTACCAGCTTTTGCTCTACAAGCTGTTCCAAAATCCCTTCTCCGATTACCTGATATCTTTCCTTCTGCAGGATACCTAACCGGCAGGCTTTCAGAATGGAATATGCGATCATTGCGGATCCCGAGGTCTCCGGATAATTCCCCTCTATATCAGCTTTATCAATCACTTGATAAAATAATTTACATTCCTTATCTTGATACCGTAATATACCTTGGATTGCTTCCTTATACAGGTTAACTAAGGTCATATAGTGTTCATATATCTCAATCGATATCACCTCTATTGTATCAACCAAAGACATCAGGTACCAACCCATACTTCTCAACCAGAAATTCGGTGACAAGCCCGTATTCTTATCTGCCCAAATTTGGATTCTTGCTTCATCATAGGCATGATAATATAGTCCTTTTTCTTCAT